>JACDEN010000177.1 GCA_013816415.1 Planctomycetota bacterium | reverse complement strand
CCGGCCAGCCGCGTCATCTCCTATGCGTCGGGGACGAGCACCACCACGCTGACCTTCGTCTACACCGTCCAGGCCACAGACACCACGACCGATCTCGAGGTGCTGTTGTCCGCGCCGCAGATTGTTGGCGGCACGATCACGGACGGAGCCTCACCGACTCCGACGGCGGCAGATCGCACGCTCCCCCCGCCCGGGGCGACCGGATCGCTGAGCCTGAACAAGAACATCGCCATCGACACCACGACCACCGCCGTCGGTCCGCAGGTCCTGAGCGTCACCGCGACGACGCCCGACGGTGTCTACGGTGGCGGCACGCTCATCCCGATCCTCGTCACCTTTTCGAAGCCGGTGTTCGTCAATCTCAACGGCGGCACGGGACCTTTCCTGAGTCTCAACGCCACGTCCCTTGGCGATGCTTCGGCCACACCGATCGGTGGGCCGGTTTCGGCTGCGGATGCCGCAAATCGCAATTCATACGACCGGCCCATCAACACCGATGCCACCGTGATCCACCAGGTGTTCGACTCTCCGCCGAGTCAGGCCCAATACACCGGCGGCTCTGGAACCAATACCCTTGTCTTCATCTACGGCGTAGCCAGCGAGACCAGCCAAAGCATCACCCACACAACGATCACCGATACCCACATCACGCTTGGACATCGGACCCCCGACCTCAATTACACCTCCACCTCGGCCCTGAGCTCCAACGGCGCGGTCATCACCGATGCGTCGTCGAACGTCTTCCCCTTCGGGGCATCCCTCCCGGTCACCTCCGGGCCGGGATCTCTCGGGTTTAACAAGAACTTGGTGATCAAGAGTCGCCCCGACACCACGGCGCCACTCCTCGCGACGATCAACAGCAATAAGACCAATGGCACCTACGGACCTGGGGCGGTCATATCCCTGCTCGCGATATTCACGGAGCCGGTGACCGTCACGGGAACGCCTACCTTAGCCCTCAACACTGGCGCCATCCCGACGGTCGTCAGCTACACCAGCGGCAGCGGCACGTCGACCCTCCTGTTCACGTACACCGTCGGTCGCGGCCAGAACAGCCTCGACCTCGATTACACCTCTGTCGGCGCGCTCAGCCTGAATGGAGGGGCCATCGCCGATGTGTCCAACGCAGCGAACATCAGTTTGCCAGCCCCAGGCACGGCTGGTTCGCTCGCTTACAACAAGGATCTCCAGATCGACGACAACAGCGTGCCAGCGGTGGTCCCTCCCAGCACGACCACCACAACCACCACGACCGGCGGTACCACGACGGGTTCTGTCAAACCGCTCCCCTCGAACGGCTCGAGCGGTGGCTGCGGACTCGGCTCTGGCGCGGCTGTGCTGATTGGCTTCGCCGCGATCGGCTTCGCACGCCGTCGCCGCTCCGCCTGAGCCCATACTTACCGTTGGGTTAGTGGCAATGGGATCCGCGCTGGCTACGATGCCGCCATGGACCCTGCTGCCGGAGCGCTGCTCGTCGCCAGTCCGCAGCTGACCGATCCGAATTTCCACCGCTGCGTCATCTACCTGGTCGACCATGGCGCCAAGGGCACGCTGGGGTTCATCATCAATCGGCCATTGGATGTCGATCTCCGCGACATCTGGAGCGAAGTCCCCGCCGGCCTCGCGGGCACCAGGGCGGCGGCCGAAGGCGGCCCCGTCGAGCGCGACAAAGGGCTGCTGCTGCATGGCAACCCCGATCTGCCGGGCGCCCAGGTGATGGGCACGGCGAGCGACGCGCTCTCGCAGCTGATCGTGGTCGGCGGAGAGGTCGACGCCCTCGCGGTGCGCTTCGAGGCCGGATGCGATGCAACCGGTCCACGCCTGTTCCTCGGCCACAGCGGGTGGCTGCCAGGCCAGCTCGACCAGGAGATCCGCGAAGGAGCCTGGATCATCCGGCCGGGACGGCGGGAGCTGCTCTTGGACATCTGTCCGGTCGACGATCTCTGGCAGATGATGATCGACGGCCGCGTCGGCGGCCTGCCCTCACCGAGTCTGAATTAGCCTGAATTGAGAGGCCGACGTGCGAGGTCCGACGTCGGACTGCGGACGGCCAGGTGCCTCGTGGCGGGAATAGTCGTCGGAGGTCACCGCCTGCCGGGCGGAGCACGCGTTCAGGACGGTTTGCGGCCCAGCGAAGTCATCAGCGGCCCCATCATCGCGCCGAGGCCGCTGCCGCCGAGCATCTTCTGCACCTGTTCGTCCGGCGAAGAGCCGAAGCGCTCGCGGTATTGGCGCAGCGCATCGTTGCACGCGGCTTGGACCAGATCCTCGAGCATGCTCACATCGCCGCCCGCGGCCGCAGCAGCGGCCGGTGCGATGACGACGCGGGTGATCGTCAGGTCGCCCTTGAGGCCGATCTTCACCGCGCCGCCGCCGGCGGTTCCTTCGAGCACGGTGCCGCCGCGGTCGGCGTCCGCCTTCTTGAGCGACTCCTGCAAGGGGCCGAGGTTCTTCATCAGGTCATCGAGGTCCATGTTGTGTTCCTAATTGGGAAAGAGTTTGTGGTTGGTGGTTTGTGGTTGGTGGTGACTGCAACCACTAACCACTAACCACCAACCACCAACCACCAACCACCAACCACCAACCACCAACCACCAACCACTAACCACCAACCGCTCCCGCCACCGCGGGAGCGATCCGCTTGTCCGCGACCTCTTCCCGCAAGCGTTCGATCAGCGCCTCGATCGCCAGCGACCCCAGCTTCTCGCCGGCCTGGTTCTGCAGCGAGACGGTGCGATCGGCGACCTCCTGGGCGCCGACCACCGCGAAGTAGGACACGCGGTCGGTGCGCGCGAGGCGGATCTTCGCTCCGAGCTTCTCGGAGTTCGCGTCCACCGTCGAGCGCAGGTCGGCGTCGTGGATGCGCTTGGCCACCTCGCGCGCATACGCGACGTGCTCGTCGGTGATCGGCAGCACGCGGATCTGCTCCGGCGCGAGCCACAGCGGGAACTTGCCGGCGAAATGCTCGGTCAGGATGCCGATGAAGCGTTCGAGCGAGCCGAGGATGGCGCGGTGCAGGATCACCGGGTGGTGCTTCTGTCCGTCGTCGCCGACGTACTGCGCGTCCAGGCGCTCGGCCGACGGCAGCTGGTAGTCGACCTGGATGGTGCCGCACTGCCAGTGGCGGCCGAGCGAATCGAGCAGCGTGAATTCGAGCTTCGGTCCGTAGAACGCGCCCTCGCCGGCGTGCAGCGTGTAGGCGAGGCCCGCCAGTTTGCAGGCTCCCGCGAGCGCCGCCTCGGCGCGGTCCCAGGTCTCGTCCGAGCCGACGCGCACCGCGGGCCGCGTCGAGAACTTGACCAGGATGCGGTCGTCGCCGAAGCCGAAGTCACGGTAGACGTCTTTCAGCAGCGTGCAGAAATCAGCGACTTCGTCGGGGATCTGCGCCTCGGTGCAGAAGATGTGCGCGTCGTCCTGGACGAATCCCCGCACGCGCATGATGCCGTGCAGCGCGCCCGAGAGCTCGTTGCGGCAGCACGAGCCGAACTCGGCCATGCGCAGCGGCAGATCGCGGTACGAGCGCAGGCCCTGCTTGAATATCTCGATGTGCCCGGGGCAGTTCATCGGCTTGAGCGCGAACTCGCGCTCCTCGCTGGACGTCGTGAACATGTTGTCGCGGTACTTCGCCCAGTGGCCGGATCTCTCCCACAGCGCCTTCGACATCACTGACGGCGTCTTGACCTCGACATAGCCGCGGTCGCGGATCTTGCCGCGCACGTAATCCTCGAGCTCGCGGTAGATCGCCCAGCCCTTGGGGTGCCAGAACACCTGTCCCGGATTATCCTCCTGGAGGTGGAACAGATCCATCTCGCGGCCGAGCTTGCGGTGGTCGCGCTTCTTCGCCTCCTCGAGGCGGTGCAGGTGGGCCTTCAAACCCTTGTCGTCGGCGAAGCAGGTGCCGTAGATGCGCGTCAGCTGATCGCTGGCCTGGTCGCCGTGCCAGTAGGCCCCCGCGACCGACATCACCTTGTTCGCCGCGAGCACGCCCGTCGCGGGCACGTGCGGACCCGCGCACAGGTCCTCCCAATGCTCGCCCGGCGTGCCCGTGGAGTAGAACGAGATCGTCGTCGCGCCCTTGGCGATCGCACGCTCGGCGTTGTCGCGCTTGAACTTGTCGCCGTCAGTGCGCGCGAGTCCCGTCTCGCACGAATAGTCGACGCGCGTGAAGGGTCGGTTCGCCTTCACGATCTCGGCCATCTTCGCTTCGATCGTGGCGAAATCGTCGCTGGTGAGCGGCCGCGGCGTCTTCATGTCGTAGAAGAATCCGTCGTCCACCGGCGGCCCGTACGCCAGCTTCGTCCCTGGGAACAGCTCGCACACCGCTTCGGCGAGCAGATGCGCGCAGCTGTGGCGCAGGAGCCACAGCGCGTCCGGATCGTCGTTGTTCGCCGTGATGATCTTCAGCTGCGCGTCCTCGGTGATCGGCCGCGTCAGATCGCGGATCTCGGCTCCGTTCAACTTGACGCCGATCGCCTTGCGGGCGAGACCGGGTCCGATCGCCTCGGCGACCTGGCGTCCCGTGACGGGTTGTGGAAATTCGAGCAGCTTGCCGTCAGGCAATGTGATGCGTGGCATGGAGGCCTCGGATTCAGGAAGGGGGTGCGAAAAAAAACGACGACAACGGACGCGCCGCGACCGATCGGAGGCGCGTCAGCCAGTAGTTCGCGTGGTCGTCTGCACCGGGCGGGACATGGTCGCTAGGATACCAGGCCCGGCAGGTGGGTCAATTCGCCAAGGAGTCGGCTAAGCCAGCCCGGTCTGCTTCAAAAGCGGCCGCGTGCTCGGCTCACGGCCGCGGAACGAGCGGAACACCTCGAGCGGATGGCGGCTGCCGCCGAGCGCCAGCACGGTGTCGCGGAAGCGGCGACCGGTCGTGGCGAGCATCTCGGCATTCTCGAGGCCGGCCTCTTCGAAGGCCGAGAAGGCGTCGGCGCTGAGCACCTCGGCCCATTTGTAGCTGTAATACCCCGCCGCATAGCCGCCGGCGAAGATGTGCGAGAAGGCGCAGAGGAAGCGGTCTTCGGCGAGCGGCGGCAGGATGGTGTTGGCGGCGGCGACGCGCCGCTGCAGGTCGAGCACGCCGGTGCCTGGTTCGTAGCGGTGGTGCAGCTCGAGGTCGATGGCCGAGAGGTAGACGTGCCGCAGCGTGGCTGATCCCGCGCGGTAGGTGCGCGCGGCGACGATCTTGTCGAACAGCGTTTTCGGCAGCGGCTCGCCGCTCTGCCAATGGCCGGTCAGGCCGCGCACCGTCGGCCAGTGGTAGCACCAGTTCTCCATGAACTGGCTCGGCAATTCGACCGCATCCCATTCGACGTTGTTGATGCCGGCGGCTTCGACGTGCTCGACGGTGGTCAGCATGTGCTGCAGGCCGTGGCCGAATTCGTGGAACAGGGTTTCGACTTCGCGGAAGGTCATCAGCGACGGCGTGGTTCCCACCGGCGGAGTCTGGTTGCACACCAGGTAGGCGATCGGGATGCGCACCCGTCCGCCCGCCGCCACCTTGCGATCGATGGCGTTGTCCATCCACGCGCCACCGCGCTTGTTGGCGGGCCGGCTGAAGGGGTCGAGGTGGAACGCCGCGATGTCGACGCCGCGCTCGTCGGCGATGCGGAAGAAGCGCACCGACGGATCCCAGACCGGCGCCTCGCCGTCGGCGGCGCGCACGCGCACGCCGAACAGCCGCTCGGCGATCGCGAACAGGCCGTCGAGCACGCGCTGGAACGGGAAATACGGGCGCAGCTCCTCGTCGGTGTAGGCGTAGCGGCTTTCGCGCAGGCGCTCGGCCCAGAACGCGATGTCCCACAGCGACAGGGCGAGCCCAGGAGCCTTCGTCTGCGCGCGCGCGAACGCCGTCAGCTCGTCCAATTCCGCGCGCGCCTTGGGCATCGCCGCGTCGCGTAGTTCGCCGAGCAGCTGCTCGACCGCAGCGATCGAGGGCGCCATCTTGGCGGCGAGGCTGACCTCGGCGTGCGAGGCCCGGTCGAGCAGCCGCGCCTGCTCCTGGCGCGCGGCGAGGATGCGCTCGATCACCGGCAGGTTGTCGAGCTCGCCCGTCGACGCGCGGGTGACGAAGGCGCGGTACAGCGTCTCGCGCAGGTCCGTGCGGCGGCTGTGCTCCATGAAGGGGATGAACACCGGGCCGTCGAGGGTGATCCGCCACGGACCGCGCGCGGCATCGGGCTTGGCGTCGCCGCCGGACGCGCGCGCATGCGCGGCTGCCGCC
>JACDEN010000771.1 GCA_013816415.1 Planctomycetota bacterium | reverse complement strand
GGATTCGTCGTTGCTCTCGCGATTGTCGTAATCGACATACGCGCGGACGGCAGACCCGGCTTCGACCGGCTTGGGGCATTCACCGCGCACGCGCGCCTCGGCGAGCATCGATCGTCCGTCCTGGGTCAGGCGGAAGCGCACGCTGTGCGGCGGGCCCGACGGGCGGCGCGACTTGGCCCCGATGGCCTGGTTGGCGGTGTCGGTACGGGCTGGCGCGACCTTCTCGATCAACCCGCCGGTCACCAGCGCGCTGACCTGCGGCAGGACGGTGAGGTCGCGCCGCGGACGGTGGATGGTCTCATGGATGGTCTCGAGATTCTGGCCGTCCGGAGTTTGCTCCAGGGCCTGGATGATGGACAATTTCAATTGCTGGGCGTCGAGCGGATTCATGGGGGATCTTTCCGGAGTGGTGGATCAGATGGATCAGATGGCGGCGGCGGCGAGCCACGCCAATGGTTTCGAGCGGTCGAGGATGTCGGCGAGGGATTGGTGATCAGCGCCGCCGAGGGTCGAGACGTGGCCGACCTGCAGGTGGCGCTTGGTCGGTGCGGTATCGCTGTCGCTCACCACGATGTATGCGCCGGTCGGCTCGCGCATCTCGGTCCAGGGTTTCGCGGGCACGCCGCGGAAGCACAGGACGACCGCGGTCAGCGCGGCAAGGGCCTCGTCGCCGGCGCGGGCGGGTACGACCAGCAGCGCGTCGGACGACGTGCGCTGCATGCGCAGCAGCTGCTCGCAGCGCTCCTTGACCAGGTTGACGATATCCGCCGATCCGGGCAGCGCGCGATTGCGGCTGCGCAGCTCGGCGATCGCGATGAGGGTGGGAACGAGCGCGGTCTGCGCTTCGTCGCTCGGCCGTACCGTCCAGAAGATGCGCTGGAGCAGCTGCCGGACCATCGGCGTGGCGTGGGTCTCGAGCGCGTCGAGTAGTTCGCTCTGGAGCGAGGCTTCGACGGCATTGGCGGGAGCGGCGACGGTGCGGGCCATGACCAGCTTGCGGCTCACCGGAAGGGTCGCTTCAGCGGTCGGCCACCGCGGGAGTCCGTCGACGATCAGCGTGCTGATCGGATTTCCGGCCTTGACGTAGTCGGCCACGCGCTTGAGTTCCTCGACCTGGTGCAGCTGGTAGGAACGGTAGCCGTTGGACTTCCGCTTCGGGCAGGGCCAGCCATAGCGGACTTCCCAGATGCGCAACACGCTCGGGCTCAGGCCCGTGAGCTTGCTGGTGTCCTTGATGTTCAGGTTCGTGGCGGTGGTGGTCATCGGTACTCCGGTGATCATGGAGAGCGACGATCGTGCCAGACCGGATCGGCAGCTCACCAGCGCCGGAGGGGGGCCGCGCAGGCCTTTTTGCTCATGTGTGAACGGATGCACGGTGGCCGTCAGGGACCCGGTCCCTGCAAAGCGCAGTGCAGCATCGATTGGTGCCTGCCGATCGCAGGCCAGACCAGCCATTGTACCGATGGCCCGCACTGACAACCAAACCAAACGACCATATCCTCCGCAAGAGGACGCGGGGATGGCGCGGTTGACGAGTTGCACCCCCGCCCGCACCCCGCGGGCGTAGGGATCCGCGCTGTCCGCAATGATGCCGAGAGTCCTGTAGGCGTGGAATGCCCAGCTCCGACGATGCTCCCATCGGAGGACCCCATGAAGACGATGAGCATCTTCCATATCGACGACAACGCCGGCGATCTCACCCTCGCACAGGAGGCGTTCGCGTCGCAGGCCGGGATCTCCTACCACGGATCGCGCGAGCCGATCGCCGCCATCGGCAAGCTCGGCATGGACTCGGCGGCGGGCCGTCTGCCGTCGCTGATCCTGCTCGACCTCAATCTCTCGGGCATGGACGGATACGACGTCCTGAAGCTGCTCGCCGCCAATCGCGAATTGAGCAGGATCCCGGTGGTCGTGCTGACCTCCTCGGATGATGAACGTGAACGCGAGACCTGCCTGAAGCTCGGCGCCGTCTCGTTCATGACCAAGCCGAACACCTTCGACGGGCTCTGCGCCACGCTGGCCGCCGTGGTGACCGACATCTCGCGCCGACGTCCGGCAGCGATGCGGAAGGTCGCGGCTGGAGACGACGCATCGACCGCCGCCGCATCCGGACGCGTGGCT
>JACDEN010000176.1:2695-6237 GCA_013816415.1 Planctomycetota bacterium | reverse complement strand
GCATAGGCGCCGTTCTGCGCCAGCGCCAGGGTCATGCCGCCGAAGAGCGCGCGCGCGGCGGCGCCGCCGGTGCGGAATCTCACGAAGCTGCGGTCGCTGGATTTCGCATTCACCAGGAACACCGGGATGCCGCGCGCGAAGCAGGCGCACAGCAGCAGCGGCCAGATCTCGCTCTCGAGCAGCAGCAGCGCGCGCGGACGCGTGCGCGTCAGGAAGCGCGCGATCGCCCACGGCAGATCGTACGGCAGGAACGCGCGGTCGAAGCCGGCGAAATGCTTATCCAAGCCCTGCTTGCCGGTCTCGGTGGTGGTGGTGAGCAGGAAACGCGGCCGTTCACCGCGGGCGGCGAACGCCTCGCCGAGTCGCGCCACCAGCGGCCGCATCAGCGTGACCTCACCGAGGCTGACCCCGTGGATCAGGATCTGTCCGCGCGCGAGCGTAGGACCGTCGCCGGTGATCTTCTCGCGCACGCCGACCAGGCTCGATCGCCGGCGCCACAGCCGTGCGCATCCGGCGACCAGCGCGAACGGCAGGGCCACCGTGTACAGCGCGGACACGCGCGCGGCGCGCCAGCGCCAGCGCATCCAGCGCGCCGAGACCTCGGCCTTCGAGGCGCTCATGCCATCATGCTCGTTGGATCATCCGACCGCGGCCGCGAGCGCGTCGGGATCGCTCATGGCGCCGATGCCGGATTCGCCGCAGGCGAGCAGCCCCTCGACCGGCTCCGCGATCTGCGCTCCCCACGACTTCAGGGTCGCGAGATGCGCCTGCACGATCGGCTTCTGCCACATCACCGGATTCATCGCCGGAGCGAGTATGATTTTCCGGTCGGGTTCGAGCGCGAGGAAGAGGGTGGTCAGCAGATCATCGGCGAGTCCGAGGGCGAGCTTGGCCAGGCAGTCGGCGGTGGCGGGCGCGATCAGCAGGCGCTCGCACCAGCGCGCCAGCTCGATGTGCGGCATGTGCCCGTCGGACGGCCACATGCTGGTCGCCACCGGCTGCGCCGAGACCGCAGCGAGTGCGTGCTCGGACACCAGCTTGGCGCCGCTCGCGGTCAGCACGCAGCGCACCTCGTGGCCGCGCTTCTTCAGCGCGCGCACCACTTCGGGCGACTTGTAGGCGGCGATTCCGCCGCTGATGCCGAGGAGGATGCGCATGGCCATATCGTCGCGCATTCCCGGGGGAATTCCAGCCCGTCAGTCGTCGGCGTGCTGGTCTTCCAGCAGGCGGTTCAGCGGGGCCGACGTTTCGCCGCGCGCCGGACCGCCGCTTTCACGGTGGTCTTCTTCCGCGCTTTCATCATCGGCTTCGGAGCCGGCGTCAACCGCTTCTTGGTTGGCGTACCCGGCTTCTTGGCTGCACGGAGCGGGCTTTCGCTGGGCGTGGAGGCGGGCTTGCGTACTAGCGCGCGCGAGGGCCGCGACGGTAGCTTCGTCCCCGGCGCGCGCGCCAGCGCTTGGAACGAGGCGGTGCCGACGTGCGCGGTGATGGTCCAGGTCCCTGGTCCGAGCTCGATCTCGGTCGGCGTCGTGCCCAGCACCGGCGCGCCGCGACGGCGAGTCGTGGTGGCCGGACGGCCGTTGATCATGATGCCGTGGACCAGACCGAACGCGGTCGGCAGCGCGACGCTGGCATGCGTGGTGGTCGGCACCGTGACCTCGAGGGTCATGCCATCGGGAGTGCGACGGAAGCGCGCGCGGATCAGGCCGCGCACGGTGGCGACCTCGGCGACGGTCCAGCGCAGGGTGCCCGGACGCGGCGCGACGCGGAAGGTCGCATAGCCGGGGCTGGTCGGCGCGATGCCCGCAGCATGCATCGACAGCAGCGACAGCGGTCCGCCCGACCATGCGTGGTTCGAGGTGCCCCACCCGCCGGTCGTCCACAGCTCCCACAGCGTGCTCAGCTCGCTGTCGACCATCGGCTGGTAGCGCTCGCGCATGCGGCGCAGCGCGAGATCGGCCTGGTCCATCGCGAACAGCGCCTCGAGCACGTACTTCTCGAGGTAGGGACTGGCGTGCCTGCTGGTCATCAGCACGCGCGTGACGGTCGGCCAGTGCTTGCGGCTGGCGATGCCCGCGAGCACCACCAGCGCGTTGCCGCGGTCGTCGACCGGGCCCTGGTACTCGGGCGAGCGGAAACCGTCACCGGTCCAGTAGTGCTTCAGCACGGCCTTGCTCACCGTGCGGTGGCGTTCGCGCCAGCCCGGGATGTCGGCGTCGTCACCGCTGAGCTTGGCGTAGCGGACCGCCGCTTCGAGCGCGAGGCAGTACCACGCGTTGTCGAGCAGGCGCAGATCGATGTTGGTGCCCCAATCGCCCCAGTCCCAGCCCCCGCTGCGATGGATGACCAGGGAATCCCCGTCGAGCTCGAACAGCCCGAGGTAGCGCCGCACATGCGGATAGAATTCGCCGGCGAGCGCGGTGTCGCCGGAATGCAGGATGTAGCCCCAGAAGCCGAAGCGTCCGATCGACGCCAGCATCTGCTGGGGCAGTTCGCTGGTGTAGTTGCCGGAGGGCACCGGCGAATAGAGCGTGCCGTCATCGCGCTGCCAGCGCACCAGATCGAGGATGGCCTTGCGCGCGAGCAGGTCGGCGCGGCGGTCGAGCGCGTAGAACGCCTCCTCGATCTCGATCACCGCGTCGCCCCACCACTGCGCGCGCTCGCGATCCGGGCAGTCCATGTAGGAATCGCGCATGGTCACGTACAGCGTGCGCCGCGCCTTCAGCCACAGCTTCTCATAGAACGGATCGTCGCACGCGAACGAGCCGGCCGGCTCGCAGTCGAATCCGCTCTCGCGGAATTTCAGCGACAGGATGCGCACGCCGTCGGGCACCTGGTAGCGTACCTCGTGTCCGTTCATCCACCCCATTGACTCGAAGGATTGCCGGCCCTCGGTGGTCACGTACTCGGCGCGGACGTTGAAGTCGGTGTTGTCGCCGCCTCCGGCGACGTGATCGGTCGCGATGACGATGACCAGGCCTGCGTCGGCTTCGACCTCGAGCCAGGGCGTGAACTGGCAGTTGTAGGGAAGCTTCGCCACGACGGTGCTGGTGCCGGGGTCCTTCGTCAGCTTCGCGGCGTTGGCGTAATCCTGCAGTCCGAAATCGCGCCATTGGGGGATGGTGCGCGGCCACAGTTCGCCCCACGGCGCGCACGGCGGCGGCCCCTTCTCGACCGCCCCCGGCCATTCATGGTCGATGAAACCGCGCTGGATCCATGCCGGCGTGTCGGAGCGCGCGTCGAAACGGATGCTGTGTTCGCTCAGCCGGAAATTCGGATGTGGCGGGGCGAGCGGACCGAACGCGGGGTGGACGCGCGCCTTCCAGCTCGCATCGCTGACCAGGAAGCGCCCGCCGAGATCCGCCTCGACCAGCAGGCCGCCGTGGCCGCTGTCCTTGTGCGCGAAGCCGTGCTTGCCCCAATACCACACCAGCACGGCGATGACATTGTCGCCGACCACCAGGTGCTGCGCGAGATCGACCGCGTCGAACCAGGTCCCGGTCGGCGTCGGACCGCGCTTGAGCCCGCCCTCGCGCACCACC
>JACDEN010000176.1:0-2685 GCA_013816415.1 Planctomycetota bacterium | reverse complement strand
AGTATTTCGAATCGGCGGCGACGCGCGCGATCGCCGCGTCGGGCAGCGACTCCATGGCGAAGGTCTTGCGCAGGCACAGCCAGGTGTTCGATGGCCCCGCGTCCGCCTGCCAGATCCAGCGCGCTGACCAATCGCTCAGCGGAAGATCGGGGGGAAGGGTCGGCATCGCGGGTCCTCGGTGCGGGCTGTTGCGGGAGGGGGAAAATAGGGCTCCGGGACGTGGACTCCAGAGCATGATGCGGTCGGATTGACTGGGTGGGCGGGCCGCGAAGCTCAGCCGGGCCTACCGATGCCGATCACCCCAGCGCCCATCGCAGCCGCGTGTTTTGCCCTGGTCTCGGTGGGCCTCTGGAGCTTCTTCGGGTACTTCGCCTCGCGCCTGTCGATGCTGCCCTCGACCCTGATGGTCGGGGTGGCGATGATCATCGCCGGTATCGCCAGCCTGCCGACCGCGCGTTCGTGGCGGGTGCCGTGGCGGATCCATCTGCTCGGAGTCGCCGGTATCGGTGGCAACATGCTGCTGTTCTTCACCGCGTTCCATTTCGCGCCGGTGGTGGAGGTCAATCTGGTCAACTACATCTGGCCGCTGCTGACCGTGCTGCTGACGCCGCTGTTCATCGCCGGTTCGCGTCTGCGCGTGCATCATGTCGTTGGAGCGCTGGTCGGCTTCGCCGGTGCGGCGCTGGTGGTGTGCAACGCGGAGTCCTCCGGCAGCGGCTCATCGCCGGTCCTTGGCTACGCGATCTGCGCGACCGGCGCCGTGCTGTGGTCGTGCTACTGCCTGTACACCAAACGCCTGGCGGCCTTCCCGTCGTCGGCGGTCGGCGGCTTCTGCCTGTCGTCTGGGATCCTGCTGCTCGCGGCGCACGCGTGCTTCGCGCCAGTGATCGAACCGCTGCGCGGTCTTAGCGCCCGCGATTGGCAGCTGCTGGTGCTGTGCGGGCTGGGTCCGATGGGCCTCGCCTACTTCACCTGGGACGCGGCGATGAAGCGCGGCGACCCGCGGGTGATCGGGTCGCTGGCATTCTTCACGCCGCTGATCTCGACCCTCATCCTCGCCGTGGTCGGAGGCCACCGCATCGGCTGGCCGGTGCTGGTGGCCCTGGCGCTGATCGTCGGCGGGGCCGTCATCGGCTCATTGGAGTTGTTTCGCTCTCGGTCGGGGGTTTACGAACCCCCGACAACGGCCTCCGGCCTGCCCCCTGGACCTTGAAGGCAGAGGAGCGTCTGGTCGGGAGTTCAGAAAACCCCCGACAACAGCCCTGCCTGCCGATGATGTTTCCGGAGGAATGTGGCGAAGCCGAAGACAGTTCCACGGTGGGCCGTCGCCACTCGATTCCGTGCGCGTCGAGACTAGTGTGCGTACTCGCCCCTATGGCTGACGTCCCCACCACCGCCGCCGCATCCGATCTCGCTCGCGAAACCGCGCGCAGACGCACCTTCGCGATCATATCGCATCCGGACGCGGGGAAGACCACGCTGACCGAGAAGCTGCTGCTTTACTCGGGCATGATCCGCACCGCCGGCATGGTCAAGAACCGCAAGGGCGGGAAGCTCGCGACCTCCGATTGGATGGCGATGGAGCAGGAGCGCGGCATCTCGATCACCTCGTCGGCGATGCAGTTCCAGTACAAGGGCGCGGTGATCAACGTGCTCGACACTCCGGGGCATCAGGACTTCAGCGAGGACACCTATCGCACGCTCACCGCCGCCGACAGCGCGATCATGGTCATCGATGCGGCGAAAGGCGTCGAGACCCAGACGCGCAAGCTGTTCGCGGTGTGCAAGCTGCGAGCCATTCCGGTTTTGACCTTCATCAACAAGCTCGACCTGCCGGGACGCGATCCGCTCGAGCTGATGACCGAGGTCGAGGAGGTGCTGGGCATCCACGCCTCGGCGATGAACTGGCCGGCGGGCTCGGGCCGCGAATTCGTCGGCGTCGCCGAACGCGCGGCGCTGTCGGCGACCGGCGAGCAGACGCTGATGCTGTTCACCAAGAACGCCAAGGGCGGCGCCGCCAAGGCCAGCATCCAGCGCCTTCCGCTGGCTTCGACCGAAGCCGGCGACGCGCTCGGCGCCGAGCTCGCGAAGAAGCTGCGCGACGACCTCGACATGTTGGAAGTCGCCGGCAATCCGTTCAGCCGCGAGGCGTTCCTCAAGGGCGAGGTCACGCCGGTGTTCTTCGGCTCGGCGCTCACCAACTTCGGCGTCGAGCCGTTCTTCGACGCCTTCGTCGAGATCGCGCCGCCGCCCAGCCCACGCCCCGCGATCACCCTCGACGCCCAGCCGATCACCGTCGATCCCATCGCCACGCCCTTCAGCGCCTACGTCTTCAAGATCCAGGCGAACATGAATCCGAAGCACCGCGACAGCGTCGCCTTCGTGCGCATCTGCTCGGGCCGCTTCGAGCGCGATCTGGTGATCCGCCACTACCACCGCGGCGCCTTCGTGCGCGAGCTGCGCCTGTCGCGGCCGCACACCCTGATGGCGCAGGAGCGCACCACGCTCGACGAGGCCTTCCCCGGCGACGTGGTCGGCCTGATCAACGCCGGCTTCGCCATCGGCGACACGCTGATCGCGGCGTCGGCCGGCAAGGCCGGCTTCGAGCACAAGCCGCTGCCGCAGTTCCCTCCCGAGGTCTTCGCCCAGGTGATGCCCGCGGACCTCACCAAGCGCAAGGCGTTC
>JACDEN010000175.1:3510-6259 GCA_013816415.1 Planctomycetota bacterium | reverse complement strand
AGTCGTGGCAGCAGGACGCGCAGCGGGAGCGGGGGCGGGACCAGCCGGTGCCGGCGGTGGAGGCGCCGGCTGTTCGGCGGCCGCTGCGAGGGCGGGGCCGATCAGGATCAGCATCAGACGGAATCGACCGTGCATACATCCCCGCGCGTTGGAATATCAGCCGCCACCGTAGCGGGAGCGTCTCTTTTTCACTCGTTTAAAATTGCGTGCAACGTGATTCCGCTATAGAGATCCGCCGATGACCGCACCATGACCGGACCCCTCCACTTTGCCGCCGTTGGCGATGTCCATGGCCGCCAGCGCGAGATGGTGCGCCTGGTGTCGCGCGGCGCCGCAGCGCGCGGCGTCGACCTCGACTTCGTCGTGCAGGTCGGCGACTTCGAGGGCAATCGCGACGAATCCGACCGCGCCGGCCGAGCCCCGGAGGCGCTCCTCGGCGACTTCCCCGCATTCATCGCCGGCAGCGAGCGCTTCCCCTGGCCGCTCTCCGTCATCGGCGGAAACCACGAACCCTATCGACACCTCGACACCCTCGCCCCGGGAACCGCGCTCGCGCAGCGCTGCATCTGGCTGGGATGGAGCGGCGTCGGTGATGTCCACGGACTCCGCATCGCCTGGCAGAGCGGCATCCACAGCGCCAAGGCCTTCCCCGCGCGGCGGCCGACCGCTGCCGCTACCGCCTCATGGAAGCAGTCCACCTATTTCACCGCCGAGGACATCGCGCGCGCCCGCACCTTCGGTCCCATCGAGGTGCTGCTGCTGCACGACTGGCCATCAGGCCTGGTGGCGCGCGGCGAGGATCCGTTCGCCGCGCGGGGGCTCGCCGTCAAACCCTGGTTCGTCGGGAACAAGCATGCGCGCGAGCTGATCGATACGCTCGCACCGCGCCTGGTGCTGTGCGGACACCTCCATGTGCCGTACCGGCGGGAGCTGCCGCGCGCGGCCGGGGGGACGACGCTGGTGCGATGCCTGGCGAGCGTCGCGGAGGGAGATGACGCGTGCGCGTATTTCCGGGTCAAGGATGGGATGATCGAGGAGGTGTAGCTTGGGCTTGGGCTTCAGCTTCAGCTTCAGCTTCAGCTTCAGCGAGTGCGCATCACCCATACCGCGCGACATGATTTTCTTATCCGACGACGTCGAACTCCGCGCCGTGGCGCCCGCGACCTGCTCGAAGGCTGAAGCCGAAGCCGAAGCTCAAGCCGAAGTCGAAGCCGGAGCTTTCGCAGCATCCGACATCGCGGTGACCGCTGTCGCGATCTGCGCCATCACGTCGCCGCGCGGCAGGAACTCGAGGCCCCAGTATCCGCGATACCCCGCCTGCTGCGCGCGCGCGCGCAGTACCCTCCAATCGATGGTGCCGTCATCGCGGGGCGCGCTGCGATCCGGCGGATTGGCGACATGCATATGGCAGATCGCATCCACGCGGGCGGCGATGTCGCGCTCGAGATCCTCGCCCATGCGCGCCATGTGATAGCAGTCGTACAGCACCCGCACCGCGCTCGAGCCGACCGCATCCACCACCGCGAAGCCATAGCCGCTGCGGTCGCCCTGATAATCGCGATGGTCGTGGGAATTGAGCATCTCGAAGGCGAGCGTCACTCCCGCGGCTTCGGCACGCCACGCCAGGGGCTTCAATGCGGTAACGCAGTTCGCGATGCCCTCGCCATCCGCCTGCCCGCCGCGGGAGCCACTGAAGACGATCACCTGGGGGATGCCCTCGGCGGCGGCTTCGTCGATCACCGCTTCGATGCGCGGCACCAGATCGGCGTGGTGTTCGCGACGGTTCAGGCCGACCTCCATCCCCGGACCGGCGATGTTCAGGATCTCGAGGCCGGCGGCCCGCGCCGCCGCGCGACGCACGGGATCGACCATCTCGACTCCGGTGATGCCGAGCGCGCGCAGCTGGCGATAATACGCCGCCGGGTCGGTGCCCTCGCGGAAGAAGCACCAGTCCGGCGCGCTGAATCTGGTAGCGGAGGCGTTCATGGCGAACTCCAATCGAAGAGGATGCCCCTGGTCTCTCCGCGGCGCGCGGCAGCGGTTTCGCAGGCCTTGCCGCACTTCTGCGGCGCGAACACGTGGGTGACCGCCACCGATCCCACAGGCGGAGCCGGCGGATGGAACGCCTCGATGGCGACCCGCTGTTTCTCGGTAAAGACGAGGCGATTAGCCATGGGATCTCCTTTTTGTCGGATAACTGACGGTGCGTCGACACTGATGTCGATTTTATGCCGTGATATCCCATAAATTCATTGCCAAAGAGTGGATACTGATTCCAATTTTTGTAGGTACCGAGGTGAATGCCGATGACGATGCCGAAGCACAGCCGCCGCGACGTCGTCGCCTTCTTCAGGACCAGCCACCTGTCATTCGTGTCTGGCTGGAGCCATCCCGCCGCCGGAGCCTGCGGTCTGCACAGCCATCCCGCATTCGAGATCGTCTACCACGCGGCCGGCAGCGGTGTCAGCCGCCTGGCGACTGGCGAAGAGGTCGCGTTCGCGCCGGGCGACGCGGTGATCTACGCCCCCTACCTGCGCCACGACCAAACCATGGGCGTCGATGGTGAGGACGTCTGCGTCCAGGTCGGGACCCGGGCGCCGCTGCCCGCGGTCCTGCAGGCGTGTTTCATCGCGCCACGCGTCGAGGATCCATCGCTGCTCGCCGACCTGCGGATGCTCGCGAGCGGCGGCGGCGCGCGCCGCGACCTCGAGCAGCTCGCCCTCGACCACCGGGCGACCTCGGTGCTGAT
>JACDEN010000175.1:0-3500 GCA_013816415.1 Planctomycetota bacterium | reverse complement strand
CCTGACATCCGCCACGCCGAAGCCGCCCATCGCTACATCGCCGAGCACTACCGCTCCATCTCGACCATCGACGACGTCGCCGCCGCGGTCGGCATCGGCTATGGGCATCTGCGCCACTGCTTCCGCGCCCGTTACCGCATCAGCCTGGTGCGCTGGCTTTCAGAAGTACGCATCGAACGCGCGAAGGAGCTGCTGGTGCACTCGACCCTGTCGCTGCGCGAGATCGCCCGGCACTGCGGATATGCCAACGAACGGTATTTTTCCACGGTGTTCAACGCGCTGGTCGGCTTGCCTCCGGGGGGATTCCGGAAGCGGACGTAGGCGTCAGGGCGGACGTAGCCTTCAGGCTTGGGCTTCGCTGCGCTCTCTCACCAACGTCGGCTGATCCCCGTGGTTCCGCCCCAACCCTCCGCGGCCCTGGTGAGACCGCGCACGATGCGGAGATCGATCGCGAGATCGTGCGCGATCAGCCATACACCCCCGGCATCGAGGGTGGCCGCGGTCGCTCCGCCACCGCGCCGCGCCGCGCGAAGACCGCGAGGTACATCGATAGCCATTCGGTGATGTCGCGACTGACGGACGTCGACGCGATCCAGGCCGCGCGGTAGCACTCGTCGTCATCGGAAACGTCCATCCCGATCAGGGATTCGATCGCGCACACGCGTTCGATCGTCACCGCGCTCCCGGCGAGGCCTCGGCGTCAGGCGGGAGTGGGGGCCTGACGCCTGCGCCGGTGCCGCTTGGTCGAGGGCTCGAAACGCAGCTCTGCAAAGAGTGCCGCGTGATCCGACAACTCGCTCCACGGTTTGCCGGACAGGCATTTCGCCTCGACCGGCTCCAGGCCGCGGCAGTACATGCGGTCGAGCGGCAGGAACGGCCACCAGCTCGGAAACGAGCGCGCATGATAGCCATGCACCGCCTTGTGGATCTCGATGAGATCCAGTTCGTCTTCGAGGATGCGGCCGGCGCGCTCCTTCCAGTCGTTGAAGTCGCCGGCGACGATCAGCGGCGCGTCGTGGGGTACTGCCTCCTCGATGCGTTTGGCCAGCCGCGCCACCTGACGTTCGCGTCCGCCTTCGAAGAGATCGAGGTGCAGGCAGATCACGTGCAGATCGCGGTTGAAATCGTCGGTGTGGATGACCGCGTGGAGCATCCCGCGGCGCTCGAGCCGGTTGTTCGATACGTCGATGTTCTCCCACATGACGATGTCGTGCTTGCTGAGGATTGCGTTGCCGTGGTGGCCTTCGTCGTAGACCGCATTCTTGCCGTAGGCGTGATGCGGCCACAGGGTGTCGGCGATGTACTCGAACTGCGACGCCTTCGGCCAGCCGTCGACGCGCGAGGCGTGGCCATCATGCGCGCCGAGCACCTCCTGCAGGAACACCAGATCAGGATTGACGTCGCGCAGGTGCTCGCGCATGCGCTTGAGCACGAACTTGGTGTTGCCGAAGCTGAAGCCCTTGTGGATGTTGTAGGAGATGACTTTCATGGTGATGGTGCGCTACAGGAAGTGCTTGACCAAGAGACCCATGCGTCCGGCCTGGCGCTGCCACATCGGCCGGCGCTGCCAGTCATTGGCGGCGATCTCGTGGGAGTGCGTGAGCTGATCCTCGAAATTCGCCTGGTACGCTGCGATCGTCCCCGGCTGCGTCAGGATGACGTCGGCCTCGAGGTCGTGGACCAGGCTGCGCTGGTTGAGGTTGGTCGATCCGACCGACAGCCATCCGTCGACCAGCACGGTCTTGGCGTGGAGCATGCTCGGCTGGTACTCGAACACCCGCACTCCGGAATTCACCAGCCGGTGGTAGAACGCCCAGCCGATCCACGGCATGAACATGACGTCGGACACCGCGGGCACCATCAACCGCACATCCGCGCCGCTGAGCGCGGCCAGCGACAGCGAATAGAGCAGCGATCTGCTCGGGACAAAATACGCCGAGGTGATCCACACGCGCCGCTGCCCGCCGACGATGCGCGCGAGCAGTTCGCGGTTGAAGCGCTTGCGCAGGCGCAGTCCGTGATTGAGCCGGACCAGATGCCCCGCGGGCACGCGCACGCGCTGCGAATGCAGCACGAACGTCGGCTGCAGGCGCTCGGGCGTCAGCCGCCACGAATGCCGCCAGGTGCGCTCGAAGGATTTGGTGAGCGTCGGGAGGCCCATGCCCTCGACCCGGGCGCCCGCGTCGCGCCATGCCGCATCGCCAGCGAGCGAGCGCAAATGGCGCCGATCGACGTTCAGGCTGCCGACCCACGCCGAGCGCCGATCGATCAGGCACACCTTCCGGTGGTTGCGGCGGTTGATGTGCTTGAAGAAGGAGAACGCGCGGGCGATCGCCGCGAATCCCGGCCATCCGCGCGGCAGGATCGCCCACGGCGGCGGGTGGAAGACCCGTACGTCGATCCCCGCGCGGGCGAGGTCGCCGCCCTTCGCGCGCACCCACGGCGACGATCCGACCCCATCGACGAGCAGCCGCACATGGACACCGCGGGCGGAGGCGGCGATCAGCGCTGCGACCACGCGCACCCCGATCTCGTCATCGGCGAATATGTAGGTTTCGAAATCGACGGTCTCGGACGCTTCACCGATCTCGCCGAGCAGCGCATCGAAATACTCGTCGCCATCGAAGTACAGGCGCTCGCTCGCCCACGCCACCACGGTGTCGGGCTTGGCCTTCTTTTTCCTGAACACGCCGGGGACCCAGGCGAGCACGCGTCCGCTGGCGGTGATCGCGGCCTTCGCCGCCGACACCCTCCTCGACCATTTCTCGCGGAATCGTTCCATACGCTTGCCAACCCGGTGGTTCCGTCCCGATCATCCCCTCCGCGACCGTGAATGAAAGGAGCCGTTGCGCCAGCTTGGACCTCGAGCGACGGCCGCTGGCGTGCACGATGGGAATGGAGATGACGATCACCGCGGAGCCAACGATGCGCGTGGTCATTCTCGACAGCTTCACCACCGACCATGGCGGCGATCCGTGGGATGGCGTGCGCGCGGCAGGAACGGTCTCCATCCATCCGCGCACCAGACCCTCTGAGGTGGTCGCGCGCTGCGCCGACACCGACGCCGTCCTCACCAACAAGGTGGTCCTCGACGCAGCCGCCATCGCTGCGCTGCCCAAACTGCGTTACGTCGGCGTCATGGCCACCGGTGCCAACATCGTCGACCTCGACGCGTGCCGCAGCCGCGGCATCGTGGTCAGCAACGTCCCCGGCTATTCGACCGACTCGGTCGCGCAGCTGGTGTTCGCGCTGCTTCTGCACCTGACCCACGACGTGGCGGGACACAGCACCGACGCCAAGGGCGGTCGCTGGGCGGCGTCTCCCGACTTCTGCTTCTTCCGTCAGCCGCTGCGCGAACTCGCCGGTGAGACCATCGCGATCGTCGGGTCCGGCGCGATCGGGTCCGCGGTCGCGCGCATCGCCGGCGGATTCGGGATGCGCTCCATCGCGGCACTGGTCCCGGGATCGACCAGCAGCGGACGGAGGCCGCTGCTCGAAGC
>JACDEN010000174.1 GCA_013816415.1 Planctomycetota bacterium | reverse complement strand
CCTCCCACCTCGGCCAGTCGCAGGACCGCGCCCAGGCACTCGCCCACGAGCTCGCCCAGGCCCAGATCGAGGTCGACGCGCGCGCCGCCCGCGAGGATGCGCGCGCCCGCGGCGAACGCGAGCTGGCGACCGATCTCGTCCGCCTGCTCAGCGCCGACCGCGCGGTGTCCGAGACCGCGACCACCCTTGCCGCCGCCGTGGACGCGCACGATCCGCACGACATCGGAAGCGACCTCGGATGGCGCGTGCGCGAAGCGATCACCGCCCTGGACAAGCGCAAACGCGAACTCGCGGACGAGGCCGAGCGCATGTCCTCCGAGATCGCCCGCCTCGACCAGCAGCTGAGCGAGGCGAAGGAGCGGGCCACCGCGCTCGAGAGCGAACGCGATGAGATGGCCGCGAGCGGCAAGGAGATCATCGGCCAGCTCACCCAGCAGCGTGAAGCCCGCGAGACCGACCTGCGCGAGGCGCGCGTCCGCCTCGAGACCGCAGCCGCAGATCAGGCGGATCTCTCCGGACGGCTGCGCGTGATGGAAGCCGCCAACCGTACGCTCGCCGAGTCCCTCCATGCGCTCGCCGAGGACACGATCGCGGCGGATGCCGGCGCAACTCCCGGCCTGCAGGGCAGCCGCATCGATCTCGAGCTCGCGCTGTCGCAGCTACCCCAGCCGGGAGAGACCGGCATCGCCGTCCCCCGCGATCTGGCGATGCAGCTCGCGCAGAGCGGCCAACGCGTGGCGGCGACCGTGTCGCAGCGCCAACGCACCCTCGCTGCCGCCCTCGCCCGCGCGTCCGACGACCACCAGGCGCTGAATGAGCGCGTCGAATCGCTGACCCGCGACGCCGCGGCTGCCCGCACGCTCATCGACCAGCGCGACAGCGAACTCCGCCGCCACCAGGCCGAGGTGACCGCCGTACGCAAGGAGATCGCCGAGCAGGCGGCCTCCCTCGGCACCAAGGTCCAGGAGCTCAGCGCCGCGCGCAGCGAGCTCGCGTCGATCACGGCCGATGCCACCGCGTCCGGCGAACGCGTCCGCGTCCAGGAAGCCAAGATCGCGGATCTCGCCAAGGACGTCGCGGCCAAGGACGGAGCGCTGCGCACGGCCAACGAGGATCTGGCGCAGGCGTCGCGCCGGGCCGAGGACGCGGAAGCGAACCAGCTGCGCATCGCCCAGGCGCTCGGCTCGCTCACTTCGTGGAAGGCGATCGCCGCCGCTGGCAGCGATTTCTCGGACCCGATCACCAAGGCCGCGCAGAAGCTCGAGCGCGCCAAGGCGCTCGGCGGCGACGAGGTGTCGATCGCCGGTCGCGCGCTGGTGGACGCGGTCCAGGACCGCCTTTCCGCGCTCGCCGACCGCCTCGACGAGGCGCAGGATCAGCTGTCCGCCTCGAAGGTGATCGAGGCGCAGCTCGGCAACGAGGTCGCGGGCCTGAAGGCGGCGCTGGTCGACCGCGACCACGGCATGCAGAACGCGCAGTCCGAGATCGAACGCGCGAAGGAGGAGCATGCCGCCGCGCTGAGCGCGTCGATGGAGAGCCGGCGCGAAGCCGACGAGCTGGCGGCCCAGGTGAAGGAGCAGCGCGAGCAACTGCGACAGGCGCTGGCGGAACTCGAAGGCATCCGCGCGCGCGGCGCCGCCTCGTCGGGATTCACCAACGACGAGATCGCCGCGCTGCGCACCGACCTCGCCTCACGGCTCGAAGCGGCCAAGCGCTCCGAGCACGAACTGGCCGAGCTGCGCGAACGGCTCGAGGCCTCGGACGCGCGCATGCGCCGGCAGCGCGAGGAATTCCAGCGCATGATCGAGGAGCGCGACCAGACCATCCAGCAGAAAGATTCGGCCCTCGACGAGCACGGTTCGAAGCGGGTCGACGTGCACGGCCTGCAGGCGCAGGTGAAGACCCTGACCGACCAACTGGCCGGCGCCAATGAACGGGTCCGGGATCTCGAACAGCTCTCGGGCGTGCACGCCGGCGTCAGCGTCAAATCCGGCGATCTCGCGCGTGAGCTGAAGCGCGCCCAGAGCGATCGCGATGCGCTACGCGAGCGGCAGCGCCAGCTCGAGAGCGACCTCGCGGATTCGGCCAGCTCCGGCGCCGAACTGCAGGCGCAGCTCGAGGAGAAGCGCAAGGAGGTCCAGTCACTGCGCGAGCAGTTCTCCAAGGAGGTCGGCGAGGAGCGCGACAAGACCACCGGCATGCGCGAGGAGTTCCGCAAGCTGAAGGAGGAGGTCGTCGGTCTGCGCGCCCGCCTGAAGCGGCTCACCGAATCGCGCTAGAACGGCGCCTTCCCATGGCCTGCGACTGCTAGATCCCTCATCGCCTGCGTGCAGGATGTCCGAAGGTTGTCTCCCTGTGCGGGACCGGGTTCCCAGAATCCAGTCTGAACCGCCCACTACGGCGAAAGGAGAACCGATGAGGACCCTGACGATCGAGCCGATGCGTGTACTGACCTTCAATCCCATCCGCAACCTGTTGCTGTCGAAGATGTCCCACCCCACGTGCGCATGCCTGAATGCGACCCTGCGCGGAGAGATCGCGATCGCGCGGGCCCACCGCCACGTCGTCGACCACCTCCATGTCTATCCGTTCAAGGATGCGCTGCTGACCTGTCAGGAGTCGCACGGCCAGCGCGTCGAACGCCTGCGCGCACTGATCCTCGCGCAGGGCGGAGCGCCCGCCGCCTCGAGCGGCCTGCTGGGAAAATGCCTGTCCGGGCTCTCGCAGGTCACGGTGCGTATCAGCGAATCGCTGGCGATCCGGCTGCTGCGCGTCCACGAGGAGCTGCTGCAGTGGGCGTACCGGAACCGCGCACACCACCTCAACGAGGAGGCGCGGCGGGTCCTGGATTCCGAGGTGCTGCCCATGCAGGAAGCCACGCGCGCCACCTTGCGTGGACTGCTCGGCCGACTCTAGACAACCTCAACCCCGCAGTGGCTCAGCGCTGCGGGTTTTTCGCCTGCCATTGCTTCACGGCGTCGATGTATTTCTCGAGCGGGCTGTAATCGTCTTCCCAGGTCGTGTACATGACGCCGGCGATGTGCTTGCCCTTGGTCTCGTCGAGCCACTTGACGATGCCCTCGACGCTGCTGTGCGACAGAACCTGCTGATGCCCTTCGCCGTCGAAGAACTGCGAACTCTTGACGTTGCCGTTGTTCCAGTTCACGACGCCGAGCTGCTTCGGCATGCCCTTCCATGATTCCCACCACGGACCGTCGCCCTTGACGAGGAAATGGTGGAAGGGCGTTTTGCCGTCCTCCTCGGTCTTGGCGGCGAGGTGGTTGGGGTCGAACATGTCGCTCCACACCACCACCGGCTTGCCTGGATCGATCTCCTCGACCATCTTCACGCATTTCGCAATGTTGTCGGCAAGGATCTGCCCGGGGGTGAGCTTGCGCTTCGCGCAATCGTCGTCGTAGCCGCACTGACGGATCTCGTCGTGGGCGAGGAAGTAGACATCCGGATGGAGGTTGTCCTTCGCGAACTGGATCGAATGGCGGATCTCGTCGTATACCTTGGGACAGCTCATGCACACCGGCGTGTTGTTTTCCTGCAGGTTAGTCATCGCGTGATGGTAGCTGACGAGCACCTTCTGACCCTCCTTCAAGCGGCTGCCAGCCGGGATGGGGACGCTGGGCTGGGCGTGCCAGCCTGAGAGACACGGCGTGAACAGGGGGTCGGCGACCTTGGCGAAATCCTTACCCTCGTCATACGTCGCTGTGCCGTCTTCGGAGGTCACGGTCAGCGGCAGGCTGTCGCGACGGATGACGTTGATGAATCCGGCCGGTTCGATGCGCACGTCGTCCCACCACATGGTTCCGGCCCCACCGTCCCAGGTGCCCATGTAGATGCCGACCTCGTTCGCCTCGAGACTGTTGAAGGTGATGCCGATGCGCGTCCAATCCATCGTTTCCTCGATCGGCAGACCCGTCCAGTTCAGAGCATACGTGTCCAGCCCCATGATCCGGATGTCGCGATTCGTGCACTTGTCTGTCTTCACCATCACGGTCACCGAATAGTTGTGAAAGGGCGCCACCTTGATGCGCTGGAATTGCCGTGTTCGTCCGTGTTCGCTCTTGGCCTTGATACCCTCGGTCCGCACGCTGAAGGCTCCTTCCGCTTTCACCAGGTCATCCTTGAACGCCGCGGTACCGAGATCGTCGATCTCCCACTTCGCGGGCGCGGCGCCGGTCCAGTCTTCGAATCCGCCGTTGAGCAGCCTGAGGTCGGGATCGTGCGGCACGAGCTTTCCATCCTTGACGATGAAAGTCGCCTTGCGCACCGGCATGCCTTCGGCCAGGTTGAGGTCGTTCATCAGGAACTCATCGCCATATCCGATCGCCGCCAACGAGGCGGCGATCGTCAGCTTCAGCTCGGTCGCCTTTTCGCGGAACTTGCCCAGCTTGGCCATGTACTGCGGCGTCTGGAACTGCCGCATGACGAGGCGGCCATCATGGTAGGCGATACCGGTATACCCGGCCTTGGCCGCGCGCTCCATCAATGCGTACGTCTTCGCCGTGGTCTCGTCGTTGTTGGTGTTGTTCATGCGGTGGACCCAATAGACGGGCTCCTTCATCAGTGGCGCGTCCTGCGCGCCGGCAGAGATGGCGGTGAGCAGCAGCAACCAGGCGCAGGCGAGCGATTTCATGGAAGGTCCTTGCTGGAGGTCTGGCCAAAACCGGTTCTTACCGAGGTCAACGTCACCACCCAGCTGTTTGTGACACGATGTCACCCGATCGCCATCGGTGTGCGCTGCGCGGGCACAATCCCTGCTAAAATCAGGATCTCCGTGCTCGACCTAGAAGCGCATGACGTCGTCGCTCTTCTCCTTGAGCATCGACTCGGCCTTGGCCTCGTGGGTCTTGAGCAGTTCCGAGATCTTCTCGGAGGCCTTCTTGATCGCGTCCTCAGGGGCCTTGTCGGCCTTGCCCTTGGTCTCGACGGACTTGATCGCGTCGCGGCGGATGTTGCGCATCGAGACCTTGCACTTCTCGCAGGCTTCCTTGGCCTGGCCCACCAGCTGGCTGCGCCGCTCGGTGGACAACGCCGGAACGTTCAGGCGGATCACCACGCCGTCGCTCTGCGGCGTCATGCCGAGGTTCGCGTCATTGAGCGCCTTCTCGATCGCCTTGATCACCGCCTTGTCCCACGGCTTGACCATCAGCTGCGCGGGTTCGGGAACCGAGATGCCGGCGACCTGGCCGATCGGCATGAACGAACCATAGGCCTCGACCTGGACGTGCTCGATCATCGATACCGACGCGCGACCGGTGCGGATGTGCTTGAAGTCGTTGGACAGCGAGCCGAGGGCCTTCTCCATCTTGCTCTTCACGTCGGCGAGATCGGCTTCGAAAGCCATGGATGCTCCTTGGAGGACGGGTTGGGTCAGGTCGGACGGGCGCTGACCAACGTGCCCGGAGGCTTCGGCCCGAGCGCGGCGGCGATGGTGCCCGCGGCGGTCATGTCGAAGACGCGGATGTCGATGCGCTGATCGCGACAGAGCTCGAACGCGGCGATGTCCATGACCGCATAGCGGCCGTCGATCGCCTGCTGGAAGGAGAGGGATTCGAAGCGCTTGGCTGTCGGATCCTTCTTGGGGTCGGCGCTGTAGATGCCGTCGACCTTGCTGCCCTTGAGCAGCTCGCCCGCACCGATCTCGGCGGCGCGCAGCGCGGCCGCGGTGTCGGTGGTCAGGAACGGATGCCCGGTGCCGCCGACGAAGACGACGATGACGCCGTCGCGCAGCCACGACAGCGTCTGCTGCCGGTCGTATGCGCGGCAGACGTTCGCGATCGCCTGCGGCCCGACGGTCTCGCAGCGCCCGCCGAGGACTTCGATGCCGTCCTTGAGCGCGAGCCCGTTGATGCAGGTGCCGAGCATGCCCATGTAATCGCCGCGCGTGGGGTCGGCCGCGCCATCGCGCACGGTTGCGCCGCGCAGGATGTTGCCTCCGCCGATGACCAGGGCGAGCGGTGCGCCGCCGCGTGCGCCGGAGACCAGCTCGGCGCAGATGCGGCGGATCTCGCTCCCGTTCAACGGTCCGTCGCTCCCGCCGAGCACCTCTCCCGAGAGCTTGAGCAAGCGTGGACGCGATGCGTTCGGAGCCATCGCGGGGGAGTATCGACTGACGAGTGGACGGCGCAAGACTGGTTGGTGGTTGGTGGTTGGTGGTTGGAATCAGAGGTGAATGGAGTGACCGGATGCACCTCGAAACCACCAACCACAAACCACCAACGAAAAACCCAGGGCCACCGCCCTGGGT
>JACDEN010000770.1 GCA_013816415.1 Planctomycetota bacterium | reverse complement strand
GACGAGCGGAGCCAACCGTGGATCGCGCAGGCGCCGCGCCTGGCGCAGCGCCTCGAGGCGCACCGGATACGAACTGCCCGGATGGGCGAGGGCGCTGCGCACGTTCGCCAGCGTCGGATCGATGAGCAGCGGTTTGAGCTCCATCGGCGGCGGCGCGGCAGCCACCGGCGCACCAGTCGTCGACGCTCGTTCAGCGGTGCCGCAGGACATCACCAGGACCCCGCAGCCGAGGACGGCGGTGGCGGCGATGAGGAAGCGCGCGGCGGTCATGCCCGACGCTAGGGCCGATGGGCGGTCCGACAACCCGTCGGCCCTTGCGGGTCCCACCGCTGCGGCAAGCTGTCGCGCCGCATGCAGGAACTCCTCACCGCGCCGCTGACCGCGTGCATCAGCACCCATCTCGGGGTGGCGCCCGCGCTGGTCGCCAAGCTGTACGCACCGCCGGCAAAAGGACTCCCGGGCGACATCGCCGTGCCGTGCTTCCAGCTGGCGAAGGCGAAGAACGTGGCGCCCCCGCTGCTCGCCGCCCAGCTCGCGGACGTGGTCAACTCCGCCGGCATCGGCGCGCACGCCGCCGCCGCTGGTCCGTTCCTCAACATCACCCTCGATGCGACCTCCGTCGCGCTCGCCCTGCTGCCGCTGTTGGCCGCGGATCCGCGCGTCGCGCTGCGCTCGCGGGTGGGCGCTGGGCGGGTCGTGTGCGTCGACTTCTCGTCGCCGAACATCGCGAAGCACATGGCCTTCCACCACATCCGCTCGACCATGATCGGGAACGCCCTGGCGCTGTGCTATGACGCGGCCGGCTGGAAGGTCGTGCGCATCAACTTCCTCGGCGATTGGGGCACCGCCTTTGGCCGCCTGATCGCCGGCTGGAAGCGCGAAGGCCTGGGCATGGCCGATCTCGAGGCGGCACCGAACAAGGTCACCTTCCTGAATCAATTGTACGTGCGCATCTCGCGCCTGGAAAAAGAGGATCCGACGGTCGAGGGCGAGGCCCGGCAGTGGTCGCGCAGATGCGAGGAAGGCGATGCCGAGGCGCTCGCGCTGTGGGAGACCATCCGCACGGTCAGCGTCGCGGCCTGCCAGGAGATCTACCGCGTCCTCGGCGTGACGTTCGATGATTGGAGCGGCGAATCGCGCTACCGCGATGCCGCCGGCCCGATCGTCGCCGAGCTGAAGCAGAAAGGCCTGCTCAAGGAGGACCAGGGCGCGCAGGTGGTCGATCTGTCGTCGCTGGGCATGAAGAAGCCGTGCCTGATCCTGCGCTCCGACGGCGGCAGCCTCTACGCGACGCGCGATCTCGCCGCCTGCGACGACCGCCACGCGCGCTACCACTTCGCGCGCAGCCTCTACGAGGTCGACCTCGGACAGTCGCTGCATTTCAAGGAGTGGTTCGCGGTGGCAAAGCTGCTCGGCCGCCCGTATGCCGACAGCCTGCGCCATGTCGGCCACGGCATCGTGCTGATGTGGAACGACGAGACGAGCACGTGGGAGAAGACCGCGACCCGCAAGGGCATCCCGATGATGCTGATGGACATCCTCGCCGAGGCCATCGAGCGGGCCCGCGCGGTGGTCGCCGACAAGAACCCCGAGATCGTGGGCGAGGAGCGCGAACGCATCGCCGCGGCGGTCGGCGTCGGCGCGGTGGTGTTCAACGATCTGAAGAACAGCCGCACCGGCGACGTGAAATTCAAGTTCGAGGAAGCGCTGCGCTTCGACGGCGAAACGGGACCATACCTGCAGTTCTCGCACGCCCGGCTGTGCTCGATCGAGCGCAAATTCCCCGCGACCCATCCGCATCCGCCGGCGGCCGATCCCGGGCTGCTGACCCTCGACTCCGAGAAGTCCGTGCTGCTGGCGATCGCGCGGCTGGTCCCGGCGCTGGAGCGCGTCGCCGAGAGTGACGAGCCGAGCGCGCTCGCGCAGGCGGTGCTGTCGCTCGCGACGACGGTGGCGTCCTGGCTCACCGCCGGCAACCACGACGAGGACCTGCGCGTGCTCTGCCCGGATCCCGCCAAGGCCTCGGCGCGACTGGCCTTGGTGCGCGCCGCGCGTGGCGTCCTCGGCGAAGGACTGCGGCTGTTGGGATTGCAGGCGCCGGAGCGGATGTAAGGGGATTGCCCCTCGTCCGACGTCC
>JACDEN010000769.1 GCA_013816415.1 Planctomycetota bacterium | reverse complement strand
GCGCTGAAGCCCCTGCCGCGGGCCGAGGTCGTGGCCGCGCTCAAGGACGAGGGCGCGTACTTCGACCTCGCGTCCAATGGCGAGGTCGACGTCGTGCGCTCGGTGGGCATCGACGCGACGCGCTGCATCCAATCGCACCCGATCAAGCGCGACGAGGACATCCGCTACACCCTCGCCTACGGCACGCGCACCTTCGTCTTCGACAATCCCTACGAGTTGCCGAAGTTCCTGCCCTACAAGGACCAGGTCGAGCTGCTGATGCGCCTGAGCTTCCGCAACAAGGAGGCGCAGTGCGATCTGTCGGCGAAGTTCGGCGTGCAGCCGTCGGACGCGCACGAACTGCTGCGCAAGGCGATCAGCCTCGGGCTCAAAGTCCGCGGCCTGAGCTTCCACGTCGGCAGCCAGATGCTCAACGCCTTCAAGTTCATCGAGGCGATCGGATTCTGTCGGCAGCTCTTCAACCTCGCAGCGTTGGACGGCGTCCGCCTCGATACCCTCGACATCGGCGGCGGCTATCCGGTGCCGTACATCGAACCGGTGATGCCGATCTCGTACTACTGCCACCCGATCGCGGCCGAGCTCGAGCGCCAGTTCCCCGGTGTGCGCCTGATCGCCGAGCCCGGCCGCTTCGTCGCCGCACCGGCGATGACGCTGGTGTCCTCGGTCATGGGCAAGGCCGAACGCCAGGGCCTGATGTGGTACTACCTCGACGACGGCCTGTACGGCAGCTACTCCGGCAAGCTCTACGACCACTGCGATTACCAGTTCATGCCGCTGGCCAAGCTCGAAGGCAAATCCGGTCCCGAACGCCTGAGCGTGGTTGCCGGGCCGACCTGCGACTCGATCGACGTGGTCTACGACAACATCCTGCTGCCCGAGATGGACTGCAACGACCTGGTGGTGAGCCCGATGATGGGCGCCTACACCTGGGCGTCGGCGACCGACTTCAATTTCTTCCCCAAGGCCAAGATCGTGGTCATCGATTGAGCGGCCGCGACCACAGGATCACCCATGGCGAATGAGAATCTGAATCTCTGGCTCGAGGATCTGTACGGCGATCAGGCGGGCATCCGCCTGCGCCTGCGCGAGTGCCTGTACAGCGCGACCTCGCCGTTCCAGCGCATCGCGGTGTACGACAGCGTCGCCTTCGGCAAGGTGCTGACCCTGGGCGGCGCGATCGCGCTCACCGATTTCGACGAGGCGCTGTACTCGGAATGCCTGGTCCATCCGGCGCTGAGCGTGGTCCCCTCGGCCAAGCGGGTGGTCATCCTCGGCGGCGGAGACGGCGGCGTGGCGCGCGAGGTCCTGCGCTACCCCGGCGTCGAGCGCGTGACCGTGGTCGAGATCGACCGCCAGGTCGTCGACGTGTGCAAACAATACTTTCCGCGCGCCGCCGACGCGCTGGCGGACAAGCGCGTCGAGCTGGTGATCGATGACGCGCACCGCTTCCTGCGCGACGCCAAGGAGGCCTTCGACGTGGTGATCGTCGATGCGTGCGAGCTCACCAGCACCGCCAGCGACGCCTTCCATGCCGTCGGCTTCGCCGATCTGGTGTTCAAGCGCATCAAGGACGGCGGCGTGCTGATCGCACCGCTCGGCTGCCCGACCTTCGATGCCGACCACTGCCGCAGCACGCTGCGCAAGCTCGGTGAGAAATTCGCGCGTCCGCACGTCTACCTGATGACCATCCCCAGCTTCCCCGGAGGACAGTGGGCGGTCGCGTGGTGCAGCGCGACCCAGCAGCCGACCACGGTGGCGACCGCAGCGATCGGCGGCGACCTGCGCTGCTGGCATCCGGGACTGCAGGCCGGGATGTTCGCGCTGCCGCGCAACGTCCAGGCGCAGCTCGGCCTCGGCGGCCGCTGAACCTCAGGGCCCTGACGCTTCGCGCGGCGCCGGGCCCGCTGGAGCATTGCCGAACGAGACCTTCGGCGCCTCGCGCGCGTTCTCGGAAGTCTCGAAATACCGGTGCGGCTGGACGTGGGCGAGCATGTTGGCGAATCCGCCCATCGGCGTGCGGATGTAGGTGTTGACCGCCTTGACCGCATCGTTGTAGCGCATCCGTTCGATCGACAGGCGGTTCTCGGTCCCTTCCAGCTGATCCTGCAGCTTAAGGAATCCCTCGTTCGCCTTGAGGTTC
>JACDEN010000768.1 GCA_013816415.1 Planctomycetota bacterium | reverse complement strand
CGCCTTCGGTGCGCCAGAACAGCGTCCGGCGGTTGCGCTCGTCGCCAAGGGCGTCGAGTTCCGGCTGCGCGGTCTGCGTCGCGCCGAGCGTGACCGCCCACGGCGAGGGCAGCGCGGCGACGCGGTCCTGCTGTTCGCTCGGCAGCGTCGACAGCATCCCCGAGAACGGATTGAGGATGCGCACCGGGATGCCCAGGCGCTCGCGCAGCGTCTCGGTGAAGCCGACGACCTGCGCGCCGGCTCCGGAGAGGTAGATGGCGGTCGGCTCGTACTGGTCCACGCGCAGCTGCGTGCGCGCGAAGCGGATGTTCGAGGTGATGGTGGCCGCGATCGCGCTGGCCTGCCGCGCGATGACGTCGCGCAGATCCTCGGGAGCGCCCTTGCCGAGCTTGGTGATGAGCTTGCTGGCGTCGGATTCGGAAACGCCACGACGCTCGGCCACCGCCTTCACCAGGTCATCCATGCCCGGCGACTGGGTGCGGATGAAGACGAGTTCGCCATTGTTGACCATCGCCAGGTGCAGGCGCTTGCCGCCGATGTCGGCGACCACCGCGGCGCCGACCGGTTCAGGCTCCTGCATCCGGTAGGCGTGGTAGAGGCCCAGCGCCGGCGGGACCAGCGCGCTCAGCTTGCCGCCGTGGGCGGCGAGTCCCTGGCGCAGCTTCGCGATCAGCTTGTGCTTGGTCACCAGCGACAGGATGCGCATGTCGTCGCTGGCGCCGGGAAACAGCGCGCGCACCAGATGCCACGACACGGTGATCGGCTCCGAGCTGTCGCCCGCCATGTTCGCGACCTCGAAGCGCACCAGCTTGTCGAGGCGCTCGGGTGAGCAGGGGGGCTGCAGCATGCTGCGCACCAGCATGTCCTCGTGGTGGAGGATGACGGTGACCCGGCCGAGGGCCTCAGGGAGGGGCGCCGCCGCCAGGGCCATCAGCGGATCTGCGCCCGAGGGCACCGGATAGGACTCGAGAGCGACCAGGCGGCCATCGTGCTCGCGGCACAGCCGGATCGCCGAGCCGGTGATCTCGATGAAGGTGTTCATGCGCGTCCTTCCGCCGGGGCGGAATCGGGGAATGGCGGAGCCGCCACGGTATGGAGGGAGGCTGGGGAACAACCTGGCGCAACCGTCCGGTGACCATGCGCGTGGACACGTTCCCACGGCATTTCGCCGCACTTCTTGCGCCTTTGGGAGGACGGTTTACGGTGCAGGATCACGTGGAGTGTCGCTGATGCGGGTTCGGTTGTGGGGGGTCCGTGGTTCATTGGCCTCCCCGATGTCGTCGGGGCAGCTGCGGGACAAGGCACGCGCCCTGCTCAGCGAGGCAAAGCCGGCCGATCTCGCGGACGCCCAAGCCGTCGAACGCTACCTGGATCGCTCGCCCCATGCCTGGACCTACGGCGGCAACACCAGTTGCGTTGAAGTGTCCTTCGAGGATCAGGTCTTCGTCCTCGACGCCGGCACCGGCCTGAGGGCCCTCGGGCAGCAATTGATGAGCGATGGCCGGGGGGCGAAGGCCGGCCTCAACATGTTCTTCACCCATTTCCACTGGGACCACATCTGCGGGTTCCCGTATTTCGGCCCCATCTACATGCCGGGACGCACGATCGGGGTGTGGTCGGGCCGCAGCGATGCGGCGCAGCTGCTGGCCAACCAGATGGGCGGCGCGCATTTTCCCGTGAAGTGGGAGACCCTGCCCAGCGCCATCACCTGCCGCCAGCTGGCCGAGAACGCCGTCCAGGAGATCGCCGGCGCCGAGGTCAGCATCCTGGCGATGATCCATCCCGACAAGGCCTACGGCTACCGCGTGACGCAGGGCGGCCACTCGGTGTGCTACCTCACCGACACCGAGGTGTCGAAGAATCCGTTCCGTCTCGCCGAGACGTATTCGACGTTCGTCGCCGGTGCGGATGTGGTGATTGTCGACGCCATGTACGGATTCCTCGAATACCACGACAAGGTCAATTACGGCCATTCGACGATCTTCAACTTCATCGATTTCTTCAAGGATACGAAGATCGGCGAACTGGTGATCTTCCACCACGATCCCATGGCCAGCGATACCGCGGTGTCGCAGCTGCGCGATGACGCCAGCCGCTACAAGGCGGTGATCGCACCGAACGCGACCTGGAAGCTCACCGC
>JACDEN010000173.1:4637-6287 GCA_013816415.1 Planctomycetota bacterium | reverse complement strand
GCCCAAGACCATGCGCGGCTACGGCGACGCGATCGTTTCGCGCTTCCCCATCGTCGGCACCACCCACCTGACCATGAACTGGGGCGGCAAGGACCGCTGGTGGGAACGGCGCATGTGCATCCAGGCGACGCTCGCGGTGGGAGCCGGACACATCAACGTCTTCACCACCCACCCCTCGAAGATCGATGTCGCGGTGCAGGCGCCGCAGATGGTCGAGTTCATGCGCATGTTCGCCGAGCCGCGCATCCTCACCGGGGATTTCAACCTCTACGAGGACAACCCGTGGTTCGCCGAGACCCACGAGGTGTTCACCGCGCAGGGCTACGATGACGCGTGGATGGCGGCAGGGACGGGCGACCGCGCGACGTTCCCCGCCGGAACCATCGATCCGGCCAAACGCATCCACCGCATCGACTACATCTTCCACTCGCGTACGCCGGGCCTGGTGATCGAGCGCGCGGTCGTCGATACTGGCGAGGTCGCCTCGGACCACTGCCCGCTGTTTGCGGATTACGTCTGGGATCCGAGCGCGCAGACTGCGGCGCCGGCCTCCTCCAATGCCGACGGATCGCTGCTGCGCGAACAATGGGACGGCGTCCAATCGCTCGGTGATCTGCGCGCGGTGATCGCCGCGGGTCGTCCCGCGACGCAGCGTCAGCGCCTGCTGCTCGCGCAGGCGCCGTGGCGGATCGGCGGGCGCTACGGCAGCCGTCTTTGCGGCTGGATCATCGCGCCGCTCGCTGGTGGGTACACCGTCTGGATCGCCGGCGACGGTCGCTGCGAACTCCACTTCGGCAGCGATCGCGCCGATGCGCTTGCGCAGCCGCCGATCGCCCGCGTCGCTCCCGGCACCGCGCTCTACACCACCAAGGAAGGCGGGCCGGTGTCCGATGGCGGCCACACCGGCTCCGCGCAGTGGGGCAAGTACGCGAGCCAGCGCTCAGGGATCATCCATCTGCGCGCCGGCGAGCGGCGCTGGATCGAGGCGCTGCATGTCACGAGCAACGGCCGCGAGGAGCTGACCATCGGCGACAACCTCGCCATCGGCTGGCAGCTGCCCGATGGCACGCACGAGCGGCCGATTCCCAGCGCGCGGCTGTCGCCGCCGGACGATGCGGCGGCCGTCCCGCTGTGGGACCCCACCATCATCCTCGACGCTGGCGGCGACCGGTCAGTGATCGGCGCGGCGGTGCTGGCCGCTTCGGGGCGATCCGCGTCCGGCGCAGCGCTCTGCGGTCGAGTCGCGTGGACACAGGTCGAGGGACCGGGATCGGCGTGCTTCTGGGACGCGTCCGCGCTGTCGACGCTGGTCACCTTCTCGCAGCCGGGTCTTTATGTGCTGCGCCTGGCGATCGAGAACCACGCGTTGTCCGCATTCACCCACGTGCGCCTGCAGGTCGCGTCGCCGTTGGCCGCCGCGCCCATCGAGCACGGGTTGGCCTAGCCGCGTGCGCGACGGATCGGCACGACCGCAAGAAGCGGGTCGAAGTGCGGCGGGGATGCGTATGCTGAGCAGCAGGAGGAGAGCATGAGCAGTGGATCTCCTGCGCCCACCGAGGACCCGTCCCTCGATTACCGTCGGATCGAATGCGCTATCCGCTGGCTCGAGGAGCACCGTGCCGAGCAGCCTGGCCTCGCCGAGGTCGCTGC
>JACDEN010000173.1:0-4627 GCA_013816415.1 Planctomycetota bacterium | reverse complement strand
CGAATTCCATTTTCAACGCCTGTTCCACCGCTGGGCGGGCATCACGCCGAAATCATTCCTGCAGGTCCTGAACATCATCCAGGCGAAACGCATGCTGCGGGAATCTCACAGCGTGCTCGACAGCAGTCTGGCCGTCGGGCTGTCTGGACCCAGCCGGTTGCACGATCTGTTCCTCACCTGCGAGGCGATGACCCCGGGCGAGTACAAGGATCTGGCGGCCGGATTGGAGATCACCTGGAGTCCCCACGCGACGCCATTCGGCGACGCGGTCTTCGCCGCGACCGCGCGCGGCCTGTGCGGCATCGTCTTCGTCGACGGCGAGGCGAAGGATGTGCCCGACCATCTGCGACGGCAATGGCCGGGCGCACGTTGGCACCGCGATCCCACCGCGACCCGTCCCTTCGCCAAACAGTTGGCTGATCGAGCGCTTGGACGCGCGGGAAAGCCGCTCGCGCTGCTGATGAAGGGCACGCGCTTCCAGCTCAAGGTCTGGGAGGCGCTGCTGCGCATCCCAGAGGGTGCGGTGGTGACCTATCAGGACGTGGCATCGGCCGTCGGTTCCCCGCGGGCGGTGCGGGCGGTGGGCACCGCGGTCGGCGCGAACGCCATCGGCTACCTCATCCCGTGCCACCGCGTGATCCGCACCAGCGGCGCGATGGGCGGCTACCGCTGGGGCGAACCGCGCAAACAGGCGATGCTGGCATTGGAGTCTCTGCGACGATCCGGCTAGAGGATTCAGGAGCGACACCGGTGCGCGGTTTTCTGGGGCGAAGCCCCCAACTAACCAGCCTTTTCGACTTTCACCGCGCAGAATTTGAATTCTGGAATTTTTCCGTCGGGATCGAGCTCATCGATGGTGAGCAGATTCGCCGCTGCCTCGCGGAAGTGGAACGGCAGGAACAGCGCGCCGCGGCATTCGCGCGTGGTGATCTGCACTTTGACGCGCACAGTTCCGCGCCGGCTGGATACGCGCACGTATTCCTCGTCGACCACGCCGAGGTCGCGCGCGTCCTCTGGGTGCATGGCGATATGAGCCTCGGGTTCGATCGCGTCGAGCGCCTTGGCGCGGCGGGTCATGGTGCCGGTGTGCCAATGCTCGAGCAGCCGACCGGTGTTCAGCACGAAGGGATAGGCGGCGTCGGGCAGCTCCTTCGCCGCGGTCCACTCCGCCGGGACGAATTTCGCGCGGCCGTTGGCGGTCGGGAAGCCGTTCTCGAACAGGACCACCGGGCCGTCGGTGTGCTCGGGATCGGCGTTCGGCCACAGCTTACCGGTGGCGCCGAGATTGCGGTGGCTCAGGCCCTTGTAGGAATCGGTGAGCGCGGCGAACTCGTCGAAAACCTGCTCGGTCGAGTCGTAATGCATGGGATAGCCCATGCGCGTCGAGAGATCGCAGATCACCTGCCAGTCGAGGCGCGCCTGGCCGGGCGAGGCGATCGCCGGCCGGCCGATCTGCACCCGGCGGTCGGTGTTGGTGTAGGTGCCGAGTTTCTCGAGGTATGAGCTCGCCGGCAGGATGACGTCAGCGAATTCCGCGGTCTCGGTGAGGAAGATGTCCTGCACCGCGAGGAATTCGAGATTCGACAGCGCCTTGCGTACCTTGTTGATGTTGGGGTCAGAGAGGAACGGATTCTCGCCCATCACGTACATGCCCTTGATCGTGCCGGCGAGCGCGCCCTTGGTGATCTCGACCACCGTCAGGCCCTTCTTGGGGTCGAGCTTCTTTCCCCATGCGGCTTCGTATTTTCCGCGGATCACCGGATCCTCGACCGACTGGTAGTCGGGGAACATCATCGGAATCAGGCCGGAGTCGCTCGCGCCCTGCACATTGTTCTGGCCGCGCAGAGGATGCAGGCCGGTGCCGCTCTTGCCGATGTTGCCGGTGAGCAGCGCCAGCGCGATCAGGCAGCGCGCGTTGTTGGTCCCGTAGACGTGCTGCGAGATGCCCATGCCCCAGTAGATGATCGAGCCTTTGGCGCGGCCGAAGGTCAGCGCCGCCTCGCGGATCATCGCGGGGGATGCACCGCAGATCTTCGAGGCCATCTCGGGCGTGTAGCGCGCGACCATCGTTTCGAGTGCGGCGACGTTCTCGGTGTGCTCGGCGATGTAGGCGCGGTCGGCGAGGCCTTCCTTCAGGATGACGTGCATCATCGCGTTGTAGAAGGCGACGTCGGTGCCGGGTTTGATGCGACAGAAGAGGTGCGCGTGCTGGACGATGTCGGCCTCGCGCGGATCGACGACGATCAGCTTGGTGCCGCGCTTGGCCGCCTCCTTGAAGAAGCTCGCCGCGACCGGGTGGTTGGCGGTGGTGTTGGTGCCGGCGAGCAGCGCGCACCCGGCGTTGGCGATGTCGCCGTAGGTGGTGGTGACCGCGCCGCTGCCGATGCCTTCCATCAACGCCGCGACGCTCGAGGCGTGGCACAGCCGCGTGCAGTGGTCGACGTTGTTGGTGCCCCAGGCGGCGCGGATCAATTTCTGGAAAAGATAGGCCTCCTCGTTCGAGCACTTGGCGCTGCCGAAGCCAGCGAGCGCGTTCGGTCCGGCAGTGTCGCGGATGTGCGACAGCTTCGAGGCGATGAGGTCGAGCGCCTCGTCCCAGGTCGCCTCGCGGAACGACGGCATGACCTCCGCGTAATCGACGACGCCGCCAGCTCGGCGGCGTCCGTCGCTCTCGCCGCGAACATCACGCGAGAGCGCGCCTTTCGGATAGGCCTCCTTGCGGCGGATCAGCGGCACGGTCAGGCGCTGCGGATGCTGCGCGTAGTCCCAGCCGTAGCGGCCCTTCACGCACAGGCGCTGCTGGTTGCCGGGACTCTCGCGGCCTTCGGCGTAGACGATCGAGTTCGCCTTGACGTCGACGTGGTAGGTGAGCGCGCAGCCGACGCCGCAATACGGACAGACGCTGTCGACGGCCTTGAGCTCGGCCTTGGGCTTGAGCGGGATGGCGATCGGCTTGCTGGTCAGTGCGCCAGTCGGGCACACCGCGGCGCACTCGCCGCACGAGACGCAGCTGCTCGCGCCCATCGGCTGGTCGAGGTCGAAGGCGATGCGCGCGAGGTAGCCCTTGCCGGTGCGGCCGATGACGTCGTTGCTCTGGATGTCGTCGCAGGCGCGGATGCAGCGGTCGCACATGATGCAGGCCTGGTGATCGACCGCGATCACCGCCGAGCTGTCGTCGCGCGGGCGGGTACCTTGCTTGCCGGCGAACTTCGCACCGGTCGCGCGGTAGCGCTTCGACAGCGCGGTCAGCTCGTTGCCGCCGATGGTGGTGTCCTTGGCATCGACCTTGGGCTGGTCGGACATCAGCAGCTCGGTCAGCATCGCGCGGCTGCGCTCGACCTTGTCGCTCTTGGTGTCGACCTTCATGCCGTTCTCGCACGCGCGCACGCACGACGCGGTCAGTACGCGGCCGCCGGTGTCGACCACGCACATGCGGCAGACGCCGACCGGATTCAATCGACGGTCGTGGCAGAGCGCGGGGATCTCGATGCCGTTCAATCGCGCGGCTTCCCAGATCGAGGTGCCGACGGGGACGGTGACCGCCTTCCCATCGATGGCCAAGGAGATCGCGGGTGCGGTGGTGTCGATCGTCATAGCGCCAGTTCCTGGTACACCGTCTCGGGAAGCCAGCCGTCTTCGGTCCAGCCGCGCGCGAGGTTATAGGCGCGCACCATCGCCTGCAAACGCTCGCGCGGGATCACGGCGCCTTTGGCTGCGCCATCGGGCAGGCCCTCGCTCAGGAAGCGCTTGGGCAGGGTGTCGTCGGCCGGGGTCCAGCCCTCACGGATGTTGAAGGCCTTCTTGAGCGCGACGATGCGCGCCGCGGTGGCTCTGAGCTCGTCGGCGGTGACGTCCCAGCCGGCGACGGCCTTCAGCATCGCCGCCGCCTCGCCGTAGAAATCGCTGAACACGCCGCGCAGGAACTTGCACAGGATCAGCGAGTCCATGAGCGCGGCCTTGTCCTCGGGCTCGGTGGCGAGGCGCGCCCCTTCGGGGGATCCTTTCAGGCGGTCGACGGTTTCCGAGAAATCGAGTTCATACGCTCCGCTGCGGTTGTGGTCCGCTCCGCGGGTGCCGACCGCGAAGCCAAGCGCCATGGTCTGCAGCGCGCGCGGCTCGTAGCCGGGAAGCTCCATGCCCTTCACCTGCGGGGCGAAGTCGATCGAGTCACGGCCGATCGCCGCCGCGGCGCGTTTCGACCCGTCGGCGAGCAGCGCGCCCAGTCCGCGGCGGTGGGCGATGTCGTCGAGCAGCCGCATCAGCCCCGCGGCGTCGCCGAAGCGCGGCCCTTCGATCAGGCCGTGCTCGGAGCACTCCATGGCGAACGCGACGGTGCCCCCGGCCGAGATGGTGTCGATGCCGAGCTCGTCGCAGCGCTTCGACGCGGCGAGCACCGCGTCGGGGTCGCCGATGCCGCAGAGGGGGCCGAGCGCGAACAGGTTCTCGTATTCGACGCGCGCGGACTGCCCGTCGCCGAAGGAATAGATGTGCTCGCAGCCGATGGTGCAGCTGGCGCACGACTTCTTCGCCTTCGCGCGCACCGGGGCGAGCTGCTCGGCAGAGAGCGCGGGGGCGCCCTCGAAGGTGCCCGATTGGAAATTGCGCGTCGGCAGCGCCGAGAGCCGGT
>JACDEN010000172.1 GCA_013816415.1 Planctomycetota bacterium | reverse complement strand
ATCATCGGCTGCAGCGGCCCGGCCTCGGGCGTCGGGCGCACGTAGCAGTACGGATTATCGATGCGCGGATTGCTGGGCGAGTGGAACAGCGCGTCGTCGAGGCCTCCGGCGGCGCGCAGCTCAGCGAGATCGAGCGGAAATTTCCCTTCGTTGTCGTTCGCCCAGGCGAGCGAGGCGATGATGATCTGGCGGATGTTGTTGCCGCTGCGGGTACGGTTCGCCGCCTTGCGCGTCATCGCGATCGCCGGAAGCGCGGCTCCGGCCATGATGCCAAGGGTGCCGACCTGCAGCATGCCGTTCTGCATCGTCGCGATCGTGCCTTTCGCATCGCCGATCACCGCGGTGATGCTCGGCCGCAGCAGCGGCATGGCCGCGGTGAGACCCGCCTGCACCTGCTGCAGCAGATCGCGCTGGTCCGGTCTGCGCATGGTGCCGGCCATCATCGGCATCAGTCCGAGCGCGAGCTGCGCCAGTCCGCGGTTGTCCTGCCACACCAGCGCCTCGGGACGCGCGCCCTGGGCGACCACGCTCGACCAATGCGCGGCGAGGTCGAACGGCTTCGCGTCCGGAGCCGCGATCGCATCGAGCAGCATCGGGTCGCTCGAGAGCACCCAGTGCGTCGCCGTGCGCCGCACCAGCACCATCACCGGAGCGCCATTCGGCAAGGGCAGCATCACCGTCTCATCGCGGGCGTGCGACAGGTCGACCCCGCGCGCGCCGGAGAGGGCGAGCACGCTGGCGTCGACCTGAGGCGTCGCCGGGATGGCGATGGTGACGGCGGGAAACGGGACGCCGCTGGTCACCGCGAGATAGGCGGTTCCGCTGAGCCCGACCACCAGGTCGTGCAGCTTCGGCAGCTTCAGCTTCGCAAGCTCGGCGTCGGCCTGGGCCAGGGCCGCGGCCGAATCCGGGATCGCCTGCGCGCCATCGGTGATCAGGGCATCCAGGCGCAGGCCGTCGATGCCGGCAGCGAGCAGCAGCAGCGGCTGCTCGGGAAGACCCGCGAGCGCAGCCCCGTCGAGGGCCGCAAAGGGCAGACGGAAACCCGGAATCACCACCGCATCCTTCGATCCGTCGTCGGTGATGGTCCCGTTGTAATCGATGGTCGACAGCCTGATCGCCTTCAGCACCGGCAACGCCTCGGCGCCGCCCAGAGCAGCGATCACCGCACTGATGTCGGCGTGCGCGGTGGTGTCGCAGCCAACCGCGGCCTTGGGCGTGGCGACCTTTATTGGCTCGCAGCCCTTGGCCACCACCAGCTGGTCGCCGTAGCGACGGCAGCGGAATTCGAGCAGGCTGATCGCCTGTCCTTCGGACTCACCGTGCTCGGTGATCGCCTTCCACATCTCGGTCGCGCGCGTCGGCAATTCGACCGCATAGCGCTGGCCGATGGTGCCCTCGTCGGCCCCCTCCTCGGGCACGCAGTACTGCTCGTTCCACACCGTCGCATCAATGAGCATCGACATCGGATCGAAGCCATAGCTGGCAGCGACGCCGTCGGACCAGCCCGAGACCTTGGTGCGGACGCCTGCGAGCGCCGGCAGCGCCCAGATGCGGCCGTAGATGCTCGCCTTCCAGCGCTCGCGGGTGCGCGCCAGATCCGGCATGGTCGAGGTGGCGACCACGGTGCCCGGAGCCGGAGCGTCGGCGGCCGACGCGGCGCACGCAGTGGATGCGCACAGCGCGGCGATGACGGCGGACCTGATCAGGGCGGTGGACATGGGAAATCTCCGCCGCGATCCTGAGCGGCATGTCGGCGATACAATCATCGGCAGCGTGCGGGTATCGATCACCTGCGGTCGCGGCGCACCGCGCTCGGCGGCTTGCCGAGCTCACGGCGGATGACCTTGTTGAACAGATGCGGATCCGGGATGCCGACGTCCGCAGCGATCGCCTTGATCGCCATGGTCGAATGGCGCAGCAGATGGCGCGCGCGCTGCACGCGCCGATCCCGGATGTAGCCGACAACGGTGCGGCCGAGGTCGCGCTGGAACAGGCGCGTGAGGTGGTTGTGCGAGCATCCCGCATGCGCCGCCAGGGCCTCGACGGACAAGCGCTCGCCGAGATGGATCTCGATGTGGTGACGCGCGCGCTCGAGCGCCGGGTGCGCGGATTCCGCGCTTGCGGTCGGGGTGCGCGCGGAGAGCTCCCACAGGATCTCCCACAGCCGCGACGCCGCGCGCGCGGGCGCGGTCGCGCGCCAACCGATCGCTTCCTGGAAAGCGGATTGCATCGCGTCGAAGCCCGCGCCGAGATCCTGCATCGCGGGCAGTGCCACCATCGATCCCTCCGCATGACCGCGCAGGCGGAAGTGGGCGAAGGTGTGGACCGACTTGGTCTGGAAGCGGTAGTGGAGGTCACCGCCCTCGGGACAGATGCCGGCGTACCCGGGGCGGATCTCCAGGGTGACGCCGTTCACGGTCAACGTCGCGGGATAGGTGTAGAGGTGCAGGCACCAGCGGCCGGGCAGGCACCAGCGCCCGTCCTCGGTCGGCCGGTGGATGCCGACGCCGATCTGATCAATCTGCGGCGGCTCCGCGAGGTTCGCGGGATAGGAGGGGACGGAGCCGGGCGAGCCAGGATCGACCATGGTGAATTCATACCAACACGGTGGCTCCTGGGCAATTGCCGGCGCAGCCGCCGCTGCGTAGGATCGCCGGCATCACCGACACCCGCCGGAGCCGCCCATGATCGCCACCGACGCCGAACCAGCCGCAGCCGCTGCCCCGACCGCGTGCGTTCCGTCTCGGAGAAACCTGAGTCTGGCGCAGCTGCGCTCGTTCAGCGAGGATGGGTTCGTCGTGCTGCGCAACGTCATCCCGCCGCATCTGATCGCCGGGATGCGCTCGGCCTTCTCGCGCGCGGGCAGCCGCATGCTTACGCAGCTGCGCGCCGAGGGCATGATCCCCGGGGTGGGAATGGACCAGCCGTTCGAGAGCGGCATCGCCGCCGCCGGCGACGCCATGAAGCGCTTCGGACGCAGCTGGCGGCAGGAGATCGCCGGCCCCGAGCTGTACGACCTGCACCGTGCGCCGCTGCTCGTCGACGCGATGGAGAGCCTGCTACCGCACGGCGTGTGCGCGCATCCGATCTACAACGCGCGGCCGAAGCTGCCGAATCACGCCCTGACCACCGTGCCGTGGCATCAGGACAGCGCGTATTTCGGAGCGCACACCGCGCAGAAATCCATCATCACCGCGTGGCTGCCGCTGGTGCCAGTCGATGCGGCCAACGGCTGCCTGCAGGTCGCGCTCGGATCGCACCGCTACGGCCTGATGCCGCACCACACCGAAAGCGGCGAGGGGCAGTTCCTCGAGATCACTGGCGGCGATCCCCGGCCCGACGTGGTCGTCACCATTGAGATGATGCCGGGCGACGCGCTGGTGTTCGGCAACCTGCTCTGGCATCGATCCCTGCCGAACCGCAGCGACCACGTCCGCTGGTCGGTCGACCTGCGCTTCCACTCCCAGGGCGACCGCGACGTCAACGGCTACCAGCGGGAATGGATCGTGCGCAGCCCCACCCGCCGCGAAAGCAGCTGCGAGGAGTGGCTGGCGCAGGAGTTCCCGGCGCGCTGAGCGCAGCCGGGGAATTCCGTTCTCAATGCCCGCTCAGTGCGCGACAGCGACCTTGAAGTCGGTGGTGCGCGCCGACATCTGCGAGAAGTCCATGTACTTGTAGATCGACTTCTCGAACGGGTCGATGCACGTCTTCATGTGCGCGAGGTACTCCTCCTTGGTCGGCAGGCGGCCGAGGATCGACACCACCGCCGCGAGCTCGGCCGAGCCGAGATAGACCTGCGCCTCGCGGCCCATGCGGCCGTCGAAGTTGCGGGTCGAGGTCGAGAACAGTTTCGATCCCGGCCGGCAGCGCGCCTGGTTTCCCATGCACAGCGAGCAGCCGGGGATCTCGCGGCGCGCGCCGATCCTGCCGAACAGCGCGTAATGGCCCTCCTGCATCAGCACCGCCTCGTCCATGCGCGTCGGCGGGCAGATCCACGTCGTCGGCTTCAGGTACTCGACCTTGGTGTGCTTGTAGACGTTGGCGAGCGCGCGGAAGTGGCCGATGTTGGTCATGCACGAGCCGACGAACACCTCGTCGATCGGCTCGTTGGCGACTTCGCTCAGCGTCTTGATGCGGTCGGGATCGTTGGGGCACGCCACCAGCGGCTCGGTGATCGTCGCGAGATCGATCTCGTAGACCTTGGCGTATTCGGCGTCAGGGTCGGCGCGCAGCAGCGTCGGCTTCTTCAGCCAGTCCTCCATCGCGGCGATGCGGCGCTCGAGGGTGTCCTTGGCGCCGTAGCCGTCGGCGATCATCGAGCGCAGCAGCTCGATGTTCGAGCGCAGGTAGTCGGCGACCGATTTCTCGCTGAGGTTGACCGCGCAGGCGGCGGCCGAGCGTTCGGCCGAGGCGTCGGAGAGCTCGAACGCCTGTTCGCAGGTCAGGTGCTCGAGGCCCTCGATCTCGAGGATACGGCCGCTGAAGACGTTCTTCTTGCCCTTCTTCTCGAGTGTCAGGTCGCCGGCCTTGAGCGCGACCCACGGGATCGCGTTGACCAGGTCGCGCAGCGTCACGCCCTGCTGGAGCTTTCCGGTGAAACGCACCAGCACCGATTCCGGCATGTCCAGCGGCATGAAGCCGATCGCCGCGGCGAACGCCACCAGGCCGGAGCCCGCCGGGAAGGAGATGCCGATCGGGAAGCGGGTGTGGCTGTCGCCGCCGGTGCCGACCGTGTCCGGCAGGCACATGCGGTTGAGCCAGCTGTGGATGATGCCGTCGCCCGGACGCAGCGCGACGCCGTTGCGCTCGACGATGAATTCCGGCAGCCAGCGGTGCATCTTGGCGTCGATGTCCTTGGGATACGCGGCGGTGTGGCAGAACGACTGCATCACGAGCTCCGCCGAGAAGCGCAGGCAGGCGAGCTCCTTGAGCTCATCCGCGGTCATCGGGCCGGTGGTGTCCTGCGATCCGACGGTCGCCATCCTCGGCTCGCAGCTGGCGCCGGGGTGGACGCCGCGTACGCCGCAGGCACGGCCGACCATCTTCTGCGCCAGGGTGTAGCCCTTGGTGCTGTCGGTGGCGAGCGCCGGCTTGGCGAAGAGCGTGCTCTCGGGCAGGCCGAGGTATTCGCGCGCGCGCTGCGTCAGCGCGCGGCCGATGATCAGGTTGGTGCGGCCGCCGGCGCGGAATTCATCCGGCATCGACGGCGAGCGCAGGGCGAAGGCGGCCAGCGCCTGGCCATTCTTCAGCAGCTGGCCGTCGCGCGGCCGGAGCTGGATCTCGTCGCCGCTCTCGAGCCGGCTGACGTCGACCACCACCGGCAGCCCGCCGGCGTCGCGGAAGGTGTCGAGGAAGATCGGAGCGATGATCGAACCGAGGACCAGGCCCCCCGAGCGCTTGTTGGGGATGAACGGGATGTCCTCGCCGGTCGCCCACATCACGGAGTTGGTCGCGGATTTGCGGCTCGAACCGGTGCCGTAGACGTCGCCGGCGATGATCACGCGCTTGCCCGCGGCCTGCATCTTCCGCACCTTTGCCAGGAACTCCTTGTCGCGCAGCTCGTACATCGACAGCGCGTGCAACGGGATGTCGGGGCGGCTCGACGCCTGCTGCGCCGGCGAGAGATCGTCGGTGTTGGTCTCCCCGGGGACCTTCATGACCACTCCGGAGATCAGCTCGGGAAGCGCGGGCCGCAGCGAGAACCATTCGCCGTCGGCCCAGCTCGCGATCACCGCCTTGGCGTGCGCGTTGCCGCCTTCCGCGAGCTTGGCGACCACCGCGAAATTGTCGAAGATCAGGATGGTGTGCGTGAGCGCGGTCGCGGCGTCCGCCGCATGCGGACCTTCGAGCTCGCGCATCAGGAACGGGATGTTGAAGCCGCCGAGCATGGTGCCGAGGAACCGGATCGCCTCCTGGCGCGACACCGCGGGGGTGGCGACCTCGCCGTGCGCGACCGCGCCGAGCCAGCGCGCCTTGACCTTGGCCGCGGGATCGACGCCCGGGGACACGCGCTGGGTCAGCAGCTCGAGCAGGAAGGCCTGTTCGCCCTGCGGCGGCGCCTCGAGCAGCTTGCACACCTCGGCGGTCTGCTCGGCGGTCAGCGGCAGGGGCGGGATGCCCATTTTCGAGCGTTCGGCGGCGAGGGTGCGGTAGGCGGCGAGCATGGTATCCCCGAGGTGGTGGCCTCCATCCTACGCGGCGGGGGCCTGCGACCAATGCGGGGCACCGTCGCGAGGTATAAGAATCGCTTATGGCTCAGGTCCAACCCATTAGAGTCCTGGCATGGACACCACC
>JACDEN010000767.1 GCA_013816415.1 Planctomycetota bacterium | reverse complement strand
TTCGAGCTCGGTCGCGGCCAGGATCTCGACCTGCTCGGCGCCCCCGAGCCGGGCCGCCCTGAGCTTCACCTGCGCGGTCGACTCCTCGCCGGTGACGAGGAGCGCGCGCCGATCCTTCGAGATCGCCGCGAGCGCGCTGAGGAGCAGCGTCGACTTCCCCACTCCCGGCTCGCCGCCCAGCAGCACGAGCGAAGCGGGCACGAGACCGCCGCCGAGCACGCGGTCGAGTTCCGGCAGGCCGGTCGAGAAGCGCTCGGTCGACGCGAGGCTGGAGGCATCTGCGATCGATTCGATCGCCAGTCCTGCCGCGGCCTTGGCGTGGTCGGCGCCGCGCGCGATCAGGCCGGCTTCCCCGGCCGTGATCTCGGCGATGGCGTTCATCGCGCCGCAGCTCGGACAGCGTCCGGCCCAGCGCGCGAAGGAGTCGCCGCACTCCTTGCAGGCGAAGGTCGGGGATTTCTTGGCCATGGTCGCACCATAGGCCCGGGATGGACGGGGGAACCGCGTGCTGCGTGGGATTTGCCGACACGCCGATCGCGGTGTATAGCCTAGGTACCACCGCTGCGGAGCACCCATGCGTTCGACCGTCCTCGCCGTCCTCTCACTCGCGACCGTGCTCATCGCCGGCTGCGGCGGCACGCGCTTCATGGAGCCCGGCGCAATGATCGACGCCGCTCCCGCCGGCAAGGCGCTGGTGAATATCCACCGCCCATCGACGGCCTACGGTTCCGGGCACGACCTGGTGGTCTGGGACGGTGACCACGTCATCGGGAACACCCACGGCAAGGACATGTTCCAGTACGTGTGCGAGCCCGGCGCGCACATCTTCCATGCCAAGCACGCGAACGTCTCGGTGTTGCGGGCGGACCTCGCCCCCGGCAAGACCTACGACATCGTCACCGACTGCGGCCCGAACTTCGTGCCGTTCCAGGACAGCTTTCGGCTGTGGCTGAACGCGATCGGCGCCAGCGATTCGCGCCGGGGGGATGTCGGGAAGTGGCTGTCGCGCGAGAAGGTGCTGCAGCTCGCGGGGGCTTCCGAGGGCGACCGCCAGACGTACGAGAAGCGCTACCACGCCGACGTGCAGAAATACCTGCACGACTTCACCGAGGGTGAGAAGAAGGATAAGGCCGGCTTCCTGAAGCTCGAGGACGGCCGCTAGTCCGACGACGTGGCGGGCGCTCCAGCTTCTCCAGGCCACCACACGCCGACCTGATGGCGGAGGTCGTCGAGCAGCGTCATGCCCGCGAGGCTGTCGGCCCAGGTGCAGTCCGGCGATTGCCGCGACGCGATGTGCACAGCGACGGTCAGCGCCTCGCGCGCGTAGTTGCCGAGGCCGTCGTCGCAGATGATCCGTTCCTCGGCCTTGCCGGTCGCGCGCACGATCAGTGGCGCCTCGGGCGGGCAGCGCCAGGGTTCGACCACCTCGATCGCGCCCTGCGATCCATGGATCGTCGCGCAGCTCGGCTGCACGCAGCCGATCGACGTCGCGAAGGTGCCGATGGCTCCGTCCGTGAAGCGCAGCACGCCGGCCGCCCAGTCGTCGATGCCGGTGGGGCCCAAGTGTCCCTCGGCGCTCGCTGACACCGGTTCTTTGCCCACGATCCAGCGCAGCCAGCTCAGCGGATAGACCCCGACGTCCATCAGCGCGCCGCCGCCGTGCTCGCGCGTGGTCAGTCGCGGCCGGCCGAGGTTGGTGCCGTCGAAGCAGAACACCGCGTGCAGCATGCGCACCTCGCCGATCACCCCGACCGCGAGCAGCTCCTTGAGCTTGGCGTAGCGCGGATGGCAGCGGTAGGCGAACGCCTCCATGTAGAAGACGCCAGCGCGGCGGACCGCTTCCAGCGCCAGCGCCAATTCGGCGGCCGTCATCGTCGCCGGCTTCTCGCATAGGATGTGCTTGCCGGAGCGCGCGGCGGCGATCGTCCATTCGGCATGCTGGTGATTCAACAGGCTGATGTAGACCGCGTCGACGTCGGGATCGCGCAGCACATCGTCGTAGGACCCATGGGCGTGCGCGGCGCCGTGGCTGCGCGCGAACGCCTCGGCCTTCGCGCGGTCGCGGCTGCCGACCGCGGTCAGCGTCGCGCGGTCGCGGATGGTCGCGAGATCCTTGGCGAACTTCCCCGCGATGTTGCCGGTGCCGAGG
>JACDEN010000766.1 GCA_013816415.1 Planctomycetota bacterium | reverse complement strand
GCGGACTGCTCGGCCTCGGCGCGGACGACCACGGCGGCCCGCCGCCGCCGCCGCTGCCGCCGGCGTTCATCATCGACGGCATCACCGTCTCGGCGACCACCGATGCCAGTGCGGCGATCACCATCGACGGCATCGCCGATCAGGACGGCGTGGCGGACACCTCCGGCCGCGTGGCCTTCGCGCTCGACGGGAACCCACCTGGCGCCGCCAACCGCTCGGCCGACAGCGGCGCCGCCACCGTCAGCGCCACGCACCGCTTCGGCATCGCGGCCACCGCCGGGATCGACAGCGCGGCGGCGGTGGTCGAGGTGGTCCTCGATCCGCCGCCCATCGAGGCGCTGACCTCAGCGGGAGTCCCGTCGGTCCGCCACCTCTTCCACCGCGCCTGCTTCGGCTCGCGTCTCGGTGATCTGCTGCGGTGGATGAACGTCCCCTACGCGAGCATGGTCGACCGGCTGCTTTCCGCCGCCGATCCCGCCGCCTGCCGGGCGGCCCCGCCCTGGATCAACGAACGCATCGCCACCTGGCAGGAGATCGACGCCTTGTCGCCGGCGGCGCAGGTTGCGCTCAGCGAGCTCAAGAGCACGCGCCTCACCGAGGTCTACGCGTGGTGGTGGCGCGAGCTGATCACCGGCGCGCATCCGCTGCTCGAGCGCATGGCGCTGTTCTGGAGCAACCACTTCGTCACCAACGGTGGAGACGTCTTCCAGCCGCAGTCGATCTGGCACTACCTCGCCACCCTGCGCGGGAACGCGTTGGGAAATTTCCGCGATCTGCTGCACGCGATCGCCCGCGACGCCGCGATGGTGGCGTTCCTCGACTCCAACAGCAACGTCAAGGGCAAGCCCAACGAGAACTTCGCGCGCGAGCTGCTCGAGCTGTTCACCCTCGGCGAGGGCAGGGGCTACACCGAGACCGACGTTATCGAGGTCGCGCGCTGCTTCACCGGCTGGGGCCTGTCGACGCGCGGACTGTTCGAGTTCCACCCGACCAAGCACGACGACACGCCCAAGACCATGCTCGGCGCGGTGATCAGCAATGCGCCGGACCAGGGGATGAAGGATGGCGACGATGTGCTCGACCGCATCCTCGCCCAGCCGCGGACCGCGGTGTTCATCTGCGAGAAGCTGTGGGACGAATTCATCGGCGGCGTCCGCGACACCGCCATCATCGACGCGTGGGCCGGCATCTTCCGCTCCGGCGGCTACGAGATCCGGCCGCTCGTCGCTGCCATCCTCACCAGCCCGGCGTTCACCGCCGCTTCCAGCCGCGGCGCGATGGTGCGGTCGCCGGTCGAGCTGCACGCGGGCCTGTGGCGCAGCCTGGAACTGGAGCCCGAGGACTACGGCGGCCTGCATTGGGTCGCCGGGCAGGAGGACCAGGCGCTCCTGAATCCGCCGAATGTGAAGGGCTGGGTCGGCGGCTTCAGCTGGATCGACGCCAAGACCCTGCTCGAGCGGCGCAAGCATCTCGGATGGATGGGCTGGGACCTGTACAACGACGGCAGCCAGCGCGTTCCCCAGCGGCTGGACGCGGTGCTCGAGCAGCTGCTTTTCGCCGCGCCCGCCTACGACGCCGCGGCGCTGGTGGTGCCGCCCACCCATTGGGATCCGCGCGGCGAGTACATCCGCCGTCTGCTGCTCGACCCCGCGGTGCACGTGCGATGAGCAGCATCCCCCTCACCCGCCGCGATCTGCTGCGCGTCGCCTGCGCCACCGGCGTCGGCATGCTGGTGCCCAGCCTCGCCCAGGCCTCGGGCGCGCTGACCGCTCCCGACTGGACGCGCGCCCTGGTGCTGATCGAGTTCGACGGCGGCAACGACGGCCTGAACACCTTCGTGCCGTGGCAGGACGCGACGTACTACTCGCGGCGCGGCGCGCTGGCGGTGCAGCCGACCGACACCTGGGATCTCGACGGCGGTCCGCTGCGCATCAACAAGGCGCTGGGCTACGACTGGATGCGCGCGCTGTGGAGCCGCGGCGAGTTGGCGGTCGTACGCGGCGTCGGCATGGCCAATCCCAACCGCTCGCATTTCCGCGGCATCGAGATCTGGAACACCGGCGCCGACAGCACGGCGGTGCTCGGCGACGGCTGGCTGCGCCGCGCCTACGCCGCCTGCGCGGTCGACCAATCCGCGCTGACCGCGCAC
>JACDEN010000765.1 GCA_013816415.1 Planctomycetota bacterium | reverse complement strand
GTGCTCGAGAAGGGCGATTGCTTCCAGGCCGCGCGCAGCGCGCTCGAACGCGCGCTCGCCATCGACCCGCAGCATGGAGCCGCGCTGCTGCAAGCCGGACAGTTCCACGTCATGATGGCGTACCGCAACGGCGATGATCCGTCGCGTGGAGAGGCGCTGCTCGAACGCGCGTCCGCCGATCCGCGGCTGGACGCCCGCCAGCGCGCCGAGCTCGCCTTCTACCGCGGCATGGCCGAGCGCGCGCGCGGGAACGAGGCGATGGCCCGTGACCGCTTCGACGATGCGCTGCGGACCGATGCCGGCTTCCGGCCCGCGCTGATCGCCAAGATGGCGTGAGGGCGGGCGATGGAGACCGCTCTCTTCGACTACCTGCTGCCCCAGCACCTCATCGCGCAGGAAGCGATCGAGCCTCGCGACGCCGCGCGTCTGATGGTGGTGCCGCTGCCCTCGGGTCGGCCTCTGCATCAGCAGGTGAAGGATCTGCCGTCGCTGCTGCGGCGGGGCGATCTCGTGGTGCTCAACCACACCAAGGTGTTCCCGGCCCGCCTGGCGGCGCGCAAGCCGACCGGCGGCGAGGTCGAGGTGCTGCTCATCCATCGCGAGGAATCGGCGGAGGCCGGCGAACGCTGGCGCGCGCTGGTGCGCGGCCGCGTGCGCGTGGGCACGGCGTTGGCGATCGGCGACGAGGTGGCGACGGTGCGCGAACTCCACCAGGACGGCAGCCGCAGCCTGGCGTTCAGCGAACGCTGCGACGTGCTCGCGCTCTCCGAGCGCGTCGGCCGCGTGCCGCTGCCGCCGTACATCGCGCGCCCCGATCGCCCACAGGATCGCCAGCGCTATCAGACCATCTTCGCGGATTCGCCCGGATCCGTCGCCGCGCCCACCGCGGGACTTCACCTCACCGATGAGGTGCTGTCGCAGCTCGCGGCGAGCGGCATCGATTTCGCGCGTGTCGATCTCGCGATCGGCCCGGGCACCTTCAAACCGGTCGATACGCCGACGATCGAGGAGTACCGGATCCACGCCGAGCGCTGCTCCTGCCCGGCGGAGACGGTCGCCGCGGTGCAGCGCTGCCGCGCGCGCGGCGGCCGCGTCATCGCCATCGGCACCACTTCGGCGCGAACCCTCGAGAGCGCGGCCGCCCAGCCCGGTGGCTTCGCACCGTACAGCGGCTGGACCTCCCTGTACCTCCACCCCCCCCAGCGCCTGGCCGTGGTCGATGGCCTGCTCACCAACTTCCACCTGCCCCGATCGAGCCTGCTGATGCTGGTCTCATGCCTGGTCGGCCGCGAACGCCTGCTGGACCTCTACGCCCAGGCGATCGCCCACGACTACCGCTTCTTCAGCTACGGCGACGCCATGCTGCTGCTCCCAGACGACCCTGCCGCCCGCACCCCGCACTGAGGGGGCGCCGACCAGGCCCCCGACCACCGAGCCCCGCTTGCGTGATAAAATGGGCGAAGCCCATCACGCAAAAATCCAGGCTGTTCCAGCCTGGATTTAGGAGCGACAAAGGTCGCGGGGGGCCCGGGGGCACTCCCCCGATGCCCATTGATTCGCGAGAAAATGATGTACAAGCATGTCCCTTCAGAAGTTCAGGGAGCTGTCCATGTCACGCGTCTGCTATTTCACCGGTCGCAAATCATCGTCGGGCTGGACCAAGGCCGAGAAGGGCGCCCGCCGTGACGGCGGCGTGGGCAACAAGGTCAAGGGTCGCACCAAGCGCATGGTGAAACCGAACTTGAAGAAGCTGCGCTGCGTCATCGATGGCGAGATCCGCTCGGTGTGGGTATCGACCCGCGCGATCAAACGCGGCCTGGTGATCAAGCCGTCCAAGGTCAAGGTCGCCGCCGCGAGCGCCTGATTCCCGACGTTTCCCCGGCGCCATGGCGGAGTGGCTACGCAGCGGATTGCAAATCCGTGTACCCCAGTTCGATTCTGGGTGGCGCCTCCAGTCGTATACGTCCCCCATCAGAATCCCGTGCCCTACTGACCGGTCCCGGGCCGCACGTTTCCCTGGTCAGGCGGCGCGGGTCCCCAAGTTAGGGGCCATGTCGTTCCCCTCGTCAGCCCTCAGCCTGGCCCTGATCGTCGCCGCCAGCCTGTGGACCCTTGGATGCGGCAACAGCGTCCCCGGCGGCGGTCCCCTCG
>JACDEN010000171.1 GCA_013816415.1 Planctomycetota bacterium | reverse complement strand
CGCAAAGGCGGCCAGATGAGCGATCAGCACGATCAGCGCGCGCTCGAGCCGCCATGAGTGCGGGCCCGCAACGGAGGCGGACGCGTCCAGCCGGGTGAGATCGCGATAGGCCTTCCACACCTCGGGAGCTTCGCGGCGCGAAAACCGCATCGGGACCGCGGCAGGCGCGGCGGACCCCGAGAAATCGGGCTGCCACTCCTCGGCGATATGCGACGGAGCCTGGCGGAATCCGAAATGGCAGAACCAGAAGGTCATGCTGGGCCGTGATTGCGAGACGACGGCCGGCGTCGACGGCGGCAGGATGATGAACTCGTCGGGTCCAGCGGACAACCGTCGGCCATCGGCGAATTCCCATGAGGCCTCGCCACTGCGGACCCAGAAGATGTCCCAGTCGGGATAGAGCTGCGTCACCGGCTTGGTTCCAGCCTTCCAGACATAGAAGCCATGGCGCAGCGAATAGGTCGGTATGCCGAGCGGCAGAAGGAGCCTCGGCGGCTCGCTGGCACGCGACGGACATCCTCGATGGGCTGCTGTCGCCATGCCTGACCATCCATTCGATTTGTGCAAAAAACAAGCGGTTCCCCCAAAGACGGCGGGGTCCGGGGTGATACCCTCATCGCCAGGAGACGCCATGGAACCCACTCGCGAACAGATCCGATCGTTCAACGACGATGGCTACCTGGTGGTGGAGGACCTGATCGATCCTGCCGCGGTCGCAGCCCTGCGCGCCCGCCTCGATGAACTCCAGGAGGCGAGCGTCGCCGGCGCCGACGCACCGGTGAAATTCCAGCTCGAGAAAGGCGGCGCTGCGACCGCGGTCAAGCCGTCGCTGCGCAAGCTCGACGAACCGGCACTCACAGATCCGCTGTTCCGGAGCGTCGCCGCGACCCCTGCCATCCTCGACATCGTCACAACCCTGACCGGCGGTGGCGTCCACCTGATGCTCTACAGCGACCAGGTGTTCATGAAGCCGGCGTTCTGCGGTTCAGAAAAGCCGCTGCACCAGGACAATTCGTATTTCAAGGTGACGCCTCACACCGCTGGCATCACCTGCTGGATCGCGCTCGACGATGCGACGACCGAGAACGGATGCCTGCATTACATCCCCGGATCGCACAAGCTCGGACTGGTGAAGCACCGTGAGATGGCCGAGAAGATGCACCTGACCCCTGACGTCGACTTCCCGCTTCCGACCGAGGTCGCGGTGCCGGTGCGCGCGGGAACCTGCATCTTCCACCACCTGTTGGCGATGCACAGCTCGAAGGCCAACCGCAGCGCGCTCCCGCGCCGCGCATACGCGGTCCACTATGCGAATCGCTCGGCCGAGAGCTGCGTCCGCTCGTGGGACGACATGCTGCCGCTGCGCTGACGCACGGGCGTCACTTCCAGGCGAGCAGGAACAGCGCCAGCAGGGCGAGGGCGATCCCGACATAGCCGATGGGGGACAGGACCTCTTTCAACAATAACATGAAGGTTCGCGACGATCAGGCCGGTCATCGACAGCAGTCCCATGGTGCGCCCGAGCGACACCGTGGTGAACGCATAGAGCATCCCGACATCGCGATGGTGCGGAGGATGAAATACACCGCGAACCAGACGGTCAGGAAGGTGGCGGCGACGAACGCCTTCCCCTGCATGAAGTAGCGCGTCATCAAATCGCCGACCAATCACAGCAGCTGCGAACCGAAGATCACCCAGAGCGTCTTGTCCATATGCGGACGCAATCGCGCATGTGGACGCCGGAAACACCTACCCGTCATCGGGAGGCGGTGGATACGGCAGGAGCATCACCCCGGGACGATGGTGGCGCGTTCCAGCGAACTGCAGCAGATCGCTGGTGGCACGCTCCCCGTACGAGGCGGATGAATCGTGCGCCTTTCCAGATTCGACCGCCGGGAGCGCGGGCGACGGTACCGCTCGCGGTTCAGGGAACCGGAATACCGAGCTGCTTGCAGATCTCAGCCTTGACCGCGTTCGGTTCGGCCTTGCCGCCGGCGACCTTCATGGTGACGCCGACCAGACGACCAATCGCCGCGGTCTTGCCGCCCTTGACGTCGGCGACCACCTTGGACTCCTGCTCGAGCGCCTGCTTCACCCAGGCCGACAGCTGGCCTGCGTCCTGGACCTGGATCATGCCCTTCGCGGTGAAGTACGCCTCGGGATCGGTTTTGGCCGCAAACAACTCGGTGCATTCGGCCTTGGCGACGACACGCGCGACCTTGCCCTCGTCGACCAGCTTCACCAGCTTGGCCATCAACGCGATCGGGGCCGCGTCGCCGAGCGGGAGGTGCCGCTCGTTGGCCAGGCGCATCGCCTCTTCACGCGTCCAGTTCGCGCCGAGCTTCGGCTTGACCCCCTCGCGCACCAACGCTTCGAAGTAATCGGCGATCGGCGCCTCGGCGGTCAGCTCGTGGGCCATCGCGCGCTCGAAGCCGAAGCTCTTCATGAATCTCGCCTCGCGCGCGCGCGGCAGCTCGGGCATGGTCATGCGGATGGCGTCCACGCGTTCGCGCGCGATCACCAGCGGCGGCAGATCGGGATCGGGGAAGTAGCGGTAATCGGCGGCGTCCTCCTTGATGCGCATGAGGCGCGTTACCCGCTGGTCGGGATCCCACAGCTTGGTCGCCTGCTTGATCTCGGCGCCGCGGCCGGCGCGATACAGCGCGATCTGATCCTTGATCTCGTGCTCGATCGCGGACTCGACCGCGCGGAACGAATTGAGGTTCTTGATCTCGACGCGGGTGCCGAACTTCTGCTGGCCCTTCGGCCGCACCGACACGTTGGCGTCACAGCGCAGGCTGCCCTCCTGCATCTCGCAGTCGGAGACGCCGACCCATTTGAGCGCGCGCTTGAGCTCCATCAGGTAGAGGTACGCCTCGGCCGCGCTGCGCAGGTCGGGATTCGAGACGATCTCGATCAACGGCACGCCGGCGCGATTGAGATCGACTTCCGACCACGGACCGGAGTCCTGGTGGATCAGCTTGCCGGCGTCCTCCTCCATGTGGATGCGCGTGAGGCCGATGGTCTTGTCGCTGCCGTCCTCGAGTTCGATCAGGACCGAGCCACCGAGGCAGTACGGCTCGTCGTATTGGCTGATCTGGTAGCCCTTGGGCAGGTCGGGGTAGAAGTAGTGCTTGCGGTCGAATTTGCTATGGTGGCGGACATCGCCACCGAGGGCCAACGCCGCCTTGATCGCCAGTTCGACGGCGTGCGCGTTGATCACCGGCAGCGCGCCAGGGAGTCCGAGGGTGACGGTATCGACCTGGCTGTTGGGTTCGCGGCCGAAGACCGTGGTCGCCCCGCAGAACATCTTCGAGGCGGTCTTCAGCTGGCAGTGGACCTCGAGGCCGATGACTGGTTCGTAGTCGCTCATGGTATCGCTCGGGGGATGTCGACGGTTGGAGGCGGCAGTCCGGAGGAGAGTTGTCTCAACCGGGACGGGTCCACACTGTAAACCAGCGTCCGCGCAGTCCAGCAACGCCACGATCGGTCCCCCATGCCCTCGGACATCACTCCCACGCGACAGCCCGGCGAGGTCGAGCGCCTCCTCCATTGGGACGAGCGCGGCCTGGTGACGGTGGTCGCCCAGGCGGTGGACACCCACGAGGTGCTGATGGTCGCGTTCGCCGACCGCGCGGCCCTCGCCCAGACCTTGAAGACCGGCGAGGCCACCTACTTCAGCCGCAGCCGGAACGCGCTGTGGGTCAAGGGCGAGACCAGCGGCTTCCGCCAGCGCGTGGTCGAGGTGCGGGCTGACTGCGACGGCGACTGCCTGCTGTATGTCGTCGACGCCCCCGGACCGGCGTGCCACCAGCTGCGCCGCAGCTGCTTCTCGCACCGCGTCGACCGCGACGGCAGCGTCCACACCGACAAGCCGGTGATCGCGTGAGCGCGCCGCGCGCCGGTGCCCCCTTCCGGTGAAGACGCTGCAGGTTTCACGGACCACCGCGCGCTTCATCGCCAACGGCCACCCCTGGGTGCGGCCCGACCGCTTCACCCGCGGACTCGAGCAGCTGCGCGCCGGCGACCCGGTAGTGCTGGTCGATGAACGCGGAACGCGCCTGGCGTCGGCGCTGGCCGCCCCGCAGGACGAGATCTGCGCACGCGTGTATCATCGTTCGCCGGATTACGCCTTCGATCCCGCCGCCGCGCTGCGCCGCGCATGGAAGCGCCGCGAGGGTCTGCACAGCGATCCCGAGACCGACTGCTACCGCGTGGTCCACGGCGAGGCGGACTTCCTGCCCGGACTGCGCGTCGAGCGCTATGGCTCGATTTTCGTGGTGCTGGTCCTCGCCGCCTGCGCAGCACCGGCGGTCGGCGCGGTCTGCGAGACGCTGCTCGAGCTGCAGCCGCAGGCGAAGGTCGTGGTCCGCGAGCACCGCGATGACCTCCGCCGCGAAGAGGTCGTCAGCCGCCAGTGGTCGGGAGGTGCGCTCGAACCCGATGCGGTGGTGATCGGCCGCGAATTCGGCGTGCGCTATCCGCTCCTGCCGTTCGCCGGACTCGCGACCGGGATCTACGTCGACCAGCGGGCGACCCGGGCGTGGCTACGTCCGCAAGCTGCCGGAAAACGTGTCGTCAATCTCTTCGCCTACACCGGCGCGTTCTCGCTCAGTCTGCTCGCTGCAGGGGCCGTCTCGGGGGTCGACGTCGATCTCGCGGCGCCCGCGCTCGCGCGGGCCCGCGAAGCGGCCGAGTTGAATGGACTGGACGGGCGCCATCGCGTGGTCCAGCAGGACTGTCGCGGATATCTCGCTGCATCCCAGGACCAGGCCGACCTCATCATCTGCGATCCGCCGACCGCCGCCCAGGGCGGCGATGGCTGGGTGCTGCGCCGCGATTATGGCGAGGTGCTGCGGCTCGCGATCGCGCGCCTCGCTCCCGGCGGTCTGCTGGTCGCGTGCTGCAACACCATGGGCAGGCCATTTCCGCTGCACGATGCGGTGTCATCCGCCGCGACCGCGGCAGGCGTTGAGGTGGCGGATGTCGCGGCTCCCGATCCCGCTGCCGATATCCCGATATCGCGGGGATTCCCCGAAGGCAGGCCCTACCGGCTGGTCGCGGTGCGCCGGGCGCAGTGAACAGCCGCTCAGGTCCGCTGCGCTAACGCCTGCGAAAACCGGTAGATGCAGATCTGCTGGACGGCGACCCGCGCATAGCGTTTGTCGTTGGCGGGAATGACGTACCAGGGCGCGTGCGGCGTATGCGTCTTGGCGATCATCTCGTCGATCGCCTCCTCGTACTGGCCCCATTTGCGGCGATTCCGATAATCCTCGTCGGTCATCTTCCACGCCTTCAGCGGGTTCGATGAACGCGCGGCGAAGCGCTGCTTCTGCTCGTCCCTGCTGATGTGCAGGAAGAACTTGATGATGATGTTGCCGTCGACCGCGAGCTGGCGTTCGAACTGGTTGATCTCCTCGTAGGCGCGTTTCCATTCCGCCGGTTTGGCATAGCCCTCGACGCGCTCGACCAGCACCCGTCCGTACCAGCTGCGGTCGAACACCGCGATGCGTCCACGCGGGGGCAGATCGCGCCAGAATCGCCACAGGTAATGATGCGCGAGCTCCTCCTGGGTCGGGGCTGCGATCGGATGGACGTGGTAGCTGCGCGGATCGAACTTGTCGACCAGGCGGTGGATGGTGCCGCCCTTGCCCGCCGCATCCCATCCTTCGATGGCGAGGACCGAAGGGATATGGCGGTTGCGGATCTCAAGCTGTAATCGCAGCAGCTGTTCCTGGAACGCCTTGCGTCGCTCCTTGTATTCCTTCTTCGGCAGCTTCTGGGTGAGATCGACGTCGCGCAGGCGCACCGGGGCGCCGGCATCATGGGCGAGTCGCTTCGACAGCTTGACGATCTTGGCGGCGTTCATGGTCCGGTCGTTCCGCGGGTGGTCTCTGGCCGGGTGGGTCCGGAGCGAGCCTAGCCGCGCCATGGCGGGTGCCAGGACGCTTTCCCGCGCGTCCGGGCGACGTCTAAGGAATGGCCGAAATCTCCTCAAACATGCAGGCTTCCTCGGTTATTATGGCTACCGGACATGCGCAACCGTGCCGAGGAGGACGCCATGAAACGATTCATACCAACTGGTCTCGCCGCATCGCTTGTCGCCGCGTGCGGTCTGGTCATCTCCGCAGGCGCCGCCGAGGATGGAACCGCAGCCGCGGTCCTGACCCTCGATCAGGTGCCAGCGCCCGTGCAGGAGACTTTGAACCGGCAGTCCGCCGGACAGCCGATCACCGAGATCGAGAAGGCCCGTCGCGACGGCGCCGTGGTCTACACCGCACGCATCCCGCAGCGCGGCCTCGATC
>JACDEN010000764.1 GCA_013816415.1 Planctomycetota bacterium | reverse complement strand
CGGCACGGGTGCGGCCTCCCCATCCGGTCCCGCCGCCGGGAAAACGAGTTTCGATAACACGTCGGAGGCGGCCTTGCGGACGGATTGGTCCTCCTCCTCGGCGCAGCTCGCCTCGAGGATCACCGCCGTCTTGTCCGGTCCGTTGAGCACCAGGGAGAATTCGGCGAGCCGCTTGTAATTGCCTTCCTTGAAGGAGTAGTGCAGCGTCTTCGCCTGGCCATGGCTCGATTCGACCGGTGCTTCGTTCGCATCCGCATACCCGGGCCGCGACTTCAAGGTGGCCGTCTGGGCTTCCCACAGCTTGTTGAAATCGACATGGGCCGGCAGCTGGAGGAAGCGTGCTGAGACATAGGCCGTCTCGCTCTTCGGATCGATCCAGGTGGCATCGCCATTGATGGATTCCGAACGACGCCACCCGGGCGGCGCCTTGAGGATCACTCCTGTGCTCGCGTCCTTGTAATCCAGGCGGACCTGTCCCGGATCCGCGGTCGTCTCGCCCGAATTGACGTCGAGACCGAGCTCGCGCCGCATGCCGGCGTGGTCGGGGTTGGCGCGCAATCCCATCTGATAGGCGCGATAGCTGCGGTCTTTCGCCTGCGGCATGAACTCGGAGTTGGCGTCGGCCCAGCGCCCGAGCTTGTAGAATCCGTCGGCGTCCTTCCATGAGATCGCGGCCAGCCGGTCGTCGTATTCGAGTACCAGCGATTCGCCGCGCGGACGCCATTGTTCGCGATAGAATTCGAGGCCGAGCCGATGCATACGCTTCGACACCTGCTCGGCGCCTTCGCCGCCCTTGGCGCGGATCCACGCCATGCTGCCGATGCGGCCGGCGCGGATGGCGTCATGTTGGATGTCCACGCACCAGTCCATCGCCCGCTGCGCCAGGTTGAAATCCTGCTTGGCCTCGGCTTCGGCGGATGCGTCGGTGACGAGCTTGGTCAGCAGGGTGTCGGATTGCTGCAGCCAGAACTCCTTGTTCCCCTGCTGCGCGGCCTGCTCGCGCGCCCAGGTCACGGTCGCGAGGCGACTGTCCCAATCGGTCTTCTGGATGTTGGCGAGGCGGTTGGCGATGATCTGCCCATCCGATGGCGCGGATTCGATGCCGCTGAGCCGCAATGCCGGCCTGCCGGTCTCGGCATCGGTGCCGACATGGCCGAACAGATAGAGGTTGTCGCCATCGACGCGCGTGCTCCACAGCTCCGGCGCGGAACGGACCTCGAAGCCCGGGAGGTTGTACAGGCTGATGCGGTCGCCCTGACCGCGCTCGAACTTGCCCATCACCAGGATGTCCTTGTCGAGCAGGAAGTCGCGATCGGCGAAGTCCTCGGGCTTGGTGATGAGGAAGCTCGCGCCGTTGTGGACGACGAAGGTGCGCTCGCTGTCCTTGAGCGTCATGGTGAACGATTCGGTCCAGGGTCCGTTCGGAGCGCGGGAATCCGCGCACCACGCGGCGCCTCCCGCGAGCAGGACCGGCAGGATGGCGAGATGACGCAGCATGGATTCCCCTCGGGCTGCAGGGATGGTACCTCCCGCGGCTTTTGAGCACAAGACCAGGTCACGAGTGAGGCGTCGCGTCACAAGCCGCGCTGCTGCCGGGCGATGGCGGGGGAAACTGCTTGCCCGCAGGCCTTGCATCCGTAATCATCCCTCGCGTTCGCAGCGGTTTTTCCGCATCGCGAACGGCACATCAGAGCCTGGTCGGTCATGGGGATATAGCTCAGTTGGTAGAGCGTTTGAATGGCATTCAAAAGGTCAGGGGTTCGACTCCCCTTATCTCCACCACGTCCAGAACCTCATCATGAGCCGTCGCCCCTGGGCGGCGCCTCGTCAGCCGCGGTACCCCGCGGCTCCATACGCGACCAGGTCCTGAGATGCGGGCGGTCTTGCAGCGCGTGAGCCGGGCCTCGGTGGACGTCGCCGGCACCGTGATCGCGGCCATCGACCGGGGGATCCTGCTCCTCATCGGCATCGCTGACGGCGACGGCCCTGACGACATCGCCTGGCTCAGCGGCAAGATCGCCCGGCTGCGCATCTTCACCGACGACGAGGGGCTGATGAACCGTTCGGTGGTCGACGTCGGCGGCGGCATGCTGGTGGTGAGCCAGTTCACGCTGCTCGCCAGCACCGCGAAGGGCAACCGTCCGTCATTCATC
>JACDEN010000763.1 GCA_013816415.1 Planctomycetota bacterium | reverse complement strand
GACAACCCCGTTGTTGTCACTTCTCCGACGTCGGACGTCGGACGTCGGACGTCGGACCTATCGTCCCCGCTCAAACCGGAGGCGCCGACCCCGGCGCCGTCTGAGCGACTGCATCATCCAACCCCGCCAGCCGTCTCACCTGCGGATACAGGAATTCGCGCATCAGGATGCGCGCGGTGGCGGCGAGCGGCACCGCCAGCAGCGCGCCGGCGGCGCCGAAGAGCGAGCCGAAGGCGAGGATCGCCACCACCAGGATGACGGGGTGCATCTCGACCCCCTTGCCCATGATCACTGCGATCAGCACCGGCTCGAGGCCCTGCACCACGGCATAGGTGATGGCGGCCGCGATGTAGTTCCACTGATCGGCGCCGCTGAGGTAGAGCAGCATCGCCACCGGCACCATCACCAGGATCGGCGCCAGCGGGATCGCGGTCGCGACGCCCATCAGCGCGGCGAGCACCAGCCAGCTCGGAACCTGCGCGACGGCGAAACCGATCGCGGCGACGATCGCGAGGATCAGGCAGATGACCACGCGGCCGCGGAAGAACGCGCCGACCACCACGTGGATCTCGGCGAGGATGCGCAGGGTGCGGTCGCGGTGCGCGAGCGGGATGTGCTCCATGATGGTGCGGCTGACCAACGGCAGGTTCAGCGAGAAGAAGTAGCCGTAGATCGGGATCAGCAGCAGCACCAGCAGCCAGAAGCCGATGCGGCCGAGGACATCGCCGATCTTGTGCAGGATGGTTCCGCGTTTGGACGCATCCTTGAAGGTGTCCTTGATCCAGGTGCGGACGTCGAACTCCTCCATGCCGTCACTCGCTGCGGCGGCGTTGGCGTGGATGCCGGTGGAATCGGCGACCTGGTCGGTCGGAACCGGCGGGTTTTTCGGACTCGCGGGGAGCGGACCTTCTGTCTTGTCGGCCTTGTCTCCCTTGTCGACCGCAGCGAGTTCGCCGCCGATCAGCCCGCGGCTGACCAGGAAGTCGTGGGCGTGGTTCACGTAGCTGGGATCAGCGATGCCGTTGCCGTTGATGTCGCGCACCAGGGGTTCGCCCTGCTGCCACCTGCCGTCGCCATTGCTGTCGGTCCAGGCGTCGCCGAGCACCGCGCCCCGGTAGAGGATGCGCCCTTCGTGCCACGCCTTCGGCACGCCGAACACCAGGCCGGCCACCAGGATCAGCGCCCCGGTCCCGAAGACGGTGGTGGTGGCGACCTTGCGCGACGCGCCGCGACGCGACAGCCAGGTCACCAGCGGATCGAGCATGTACGCGAGGATGAGACCGATCAGCACCGGCGTCAGCACGGCCGAGAGCCGCGAGATCAGCCAGAAGAAGGCGATGATGCCGACGCCCTCGAGGATGACGCGCATCCAGCGGTTGCGCAGCAGGTCGATGACGCTGGGTTTGGGTTCGATCGGGATCGGCATGGTTCGAGTGTGGAGTGGGGAGTGGCGCGGGCCAGGGGGGAGAGAGGGTTCTGGGTTCTGGGTCGACAGTCCAATCCTCTGATCTGCACAGAACGCAGAACGCCCGAACCCCGAACTCAGGATCCAGGCCGTTTCAACCTCTCCGCCTGCCTCCTCTCCTCGACATCCAGCGCCTTCCGTCCGGTATCGCTCGCCTCGCCCGGCCGCTTCCGGAATTCGCGCGGACTCATCCCGACGTGGCGGCGGAACACGCGGGTGAACCACACCGGATCCTGGAAGCCGACCTCGGCGGCGATGGCGCCGATCGAGCGGCCGGTCATCAGCAGCAGCTCGCGCGCCTGGTTGATGCGGTGGCTTTCGAGGTAGCGCATCGGCGTGGTGCCGAGCTGCTCGCGGAACAGGTGCGATAGGCGCGAGGACGACATGCCGCAGGCGCGGGCGAGCGCGGACAGGCGCAGGGGATGCTCGGCACGCGCGCACAGCCGCGACACCGCGACCTGGATGCGCGGGTCGAGGCGCGCCTGTTCGCTTTCCGGGTTCGCGGTATCGCACCACAGCAGCAGCTGCTCGAGCGCGCTCATCGCCAGCGCCACCCGCCGCCGGTGCGGCGAACGCGCGAGCGCGAGGACGTCCTCGAAGCGTTCGACGATGCGCGCGCGCGCCTCGTCATCGGCGACATCCAGCCGCAGGATGCCCGGCGCGGCCTCGGGCCAGGTCAGCCACTCGATCCA
>JACDEN010000170.1:4730-6327 GCA_013816415.1 Planctomycetota bacterium | reverse complement strand
GCCCCGATGGATGCTATGAGGGTCGAGTGATGACGTTCGATCCGATCGCTTATGGTCGCGGCAAATCGATCCTCGTGCGCGCGCATGGCGTGCAGAAGACCTATGTCCGCGGGGCCGAGGTCACCCAGGCGCTCAAGGGCATCGACCTCGAGATTTACCGAGGCGAATATATCTGCGTCATGGGTCCGTCAGGCTCCGGAAAATCGACATTCTTCAATATGGTCGGCGGTCTGGATTCACCCACGGCGGGCCGGGTATTCATCGACGAGGTCGACATGGCCCAGCTCAACGCCCATGAGCTGGCGTTTCTGCGGTGCCGCAAGATCGGCTACATCTTCCAGTCCTACAATCTGAATTCGGTGATGACCGCTCTCGAGAACGTCACGCTGCCGATGACCTTCGCGGGCGTCCATTCTGATGAGGCGCGGCGTCGAGGCATGGAGCTGCTCGAGCGCGTCGGGCTCGGCGACCGCTGGCTGCACCGGCCCAAGCAGATGTCGGGCGGTCAGCAGCAGCGCGTCGCCATCGCTCGCGCACTCGCCAATCGCCCGTCACTGCTGCTGTGCGACGAGCCGACGGCGAACCTCGATCTGGTCTCGGGCAAGGAGGTCCATCGCATCCTGCACGATCTGAACCACGACGATGGCGTCACCATCATCTGCGCCACCCACGACCACAACATGCTCGAGGTGTGCAACCGCATGATCTGGATCGCGAACGGCCAGATCGAGCGCGTCGCCCTCAGTTCGGAAGTGCGGCTGGAGCGCGCCAGCATTGGCGACGAGCACGGAGGTGCGCATGGTTGAGTGCATGGTTGAGCGCATGTCTCGCCTGCTCATCGCGCTGCTGGTCCTCGCCGCCGTTCCTGCCATGGCCGCAGCAGCCGAGGACCACCCTGCATACGATCGCGTGATGGCGGAATTCTCGCGCCACGATCAGCGCCTGCCGGGAAGCGAGCAGTACCAGTCGTGCCTCGCCGCCGTGGAAACAGCGCTGCGGTCCTCCGGTCTCGAACCGCATCGCCAGACGTTCTATACGCTGGTGCCGCGGACGCGCACCTGCAGCTTCACCGTCGGCGGCGTCGCGGTCGGTCCGATCCATCCGCTGGCTCCGAATGGCGTCGCCACCACCGGCACCTGGGGCGGCCCGATCACCGGTCCATTGGTGTATGTCGGCGGCGGATCCTTGGCCGAGATGAATGGCAAGCGCATGGATGGTTCCATCGCGGTGATGGAATTCGGCGGGCCGCACATGGACGAGGTTTTCGCGCAGGGCGCCCGCGCGGTGATCTTCGTCGGCAATGCATCGGCCAACCAATGGTCGGTCGCCCGCCACTTCACCACGCTGCCGGCCACCGTTCCGCGCGCGTACGTCGACCGCTCGGTCGCCGAATCAGCGGGGTTGCTCACCGCGGATGGTTCGCTGCAGTCGACCCTCGAGATCGCCACCACCTGGGAGGACGTCGAGGCGGTCAACGTGTGGGCGAAGGTGCCATCCGCCCGGATCGAGGCTCCCGCCGAGGACGCTGCGACCGTCGAGCCGAAGCACGCGTTCGTGCTGTCGGCGAACATGGATTCGTTCGGCCCGGTGCCCGACC
>JACDEN010000170.1:0-4720 GCA_013816415.1 Planctomycetota bacterium | reverse complement strand
CCGCAGCTGCGCTCGGCGGCGAACTGTGCGCTGCTGATGGAGGTCGCTGCGAGGCTCCAGCGCCAACGCGCGGATGCCGTCGTCTACATCGTCTTCTTCGGCAGCCACCACTCGGCCGAGGAGGGTGCCCGATACTTCTACTACGTGGCGGACAAGCACCGGAAGGGGTCCTCGGACAGCGATCCGCTGACCTACCGCGACAAATCGGTCTACCGCATGCAGCTCGACCAGGTCGCCCGCTACCGCGATCTGCTCGGACGCGAGGATTTCGCCACCTCGACCAGTCATGACTCGGTGATGGTCCGCCTGCAGCTGAAGAACGATCTCGTCGGCATCGTCAACGACATCAATTACGACGTCCGGCAGTCCGCGATGGCGCAAAGCGAGCTCGAAAAGCAGCTGCGCGAGCAGGAATCCGCGCCGGCTGAGAAGCGGTCCGCCGACAGCCTCATCGCCCTCAAGGCCGCCATCGCCGCCGAGGTCGCCCGTCAGAGCGACCTGAAGGCATCGAAGTCGGTGGTCAACTCGCTGCGCGGCCAACTGGCGGCGGGAGCCATCACCGACCAGGCAGCGATCACGCCGCACCTCGAGGTCATCCGCGATCGCCTGGCGCGCAAGCGCACCTGGCTCCAGGGCATGATCGCGCACAACGACAGCTTCATCGAGCTCGCCCAGGCGCTGACCGGCGAAACCATCGTCGGCCATCTGTCGTTTGAGTTCTCGTCGGCGAAGCAGTCGTGGATGATGTGCTGCTACGGCGAGAACTGCTGGTCGCGCGCCGAGGACATGTGGCCGGGAGCCCTCGGCAAGCACGTCACGGCCTACAAGGCCGCGTTCGAGTCGCTGCCGCCAGGGTCCGACGGGGTCGGTAGGCTGTGGGTCCCTCCCAACGACGCCCCGTTCCGCTGGGACGCGTTGTCCCTGCCGCACAGCCGCACCATCTCGTCCGCGGCGGCCGTGGCCCTGGGGATCAACGGCTTCGAACTGATGACGCTCGCCGATCCGCTGGATCGCGACGAGCTGCCGGTGCGCGGGGATTGGGATCTGGCTCCGCTCGCGCCGCTGCTCGCGGATTGGGTGCGGGCCTTGGCGGCCGACCGGGATCTGCCGGTGAAGACCGGCATCCTGCCCTCCGAATTCCAGGTGCCGCTGATGTACTCCGCGTCGGGGGAGGATCTCACCGGACTCGAGATCGTCGACCAGGCGAGAGGAAGCGAGGACGTGAAGGGCATCGCCGCCAATGCCATCTCGGTGGTCGGCTACATGCCGCACAACATCGCTGCGGCGGAAGCTCCCTACAAGCTGGGGGCGGTCAATCTGGTGATGGCGCGGGTGACCCCGGACGGGCGCGCGTTCATGCCGAACGTGACGGTGATGCAATATTACGATCCATACGAGATCAACGTCTTCGGCTTCGCTCAGGACGGACGGCTCGAGCGCATGAACCACAACGCCGATGCCGTCTCGGGGCGCGCGAAGCTGTTCTATGGCTTCGGCGGGACCTTCTTCACTCCGTTCATCCCCAACGATTACATCTTCATCAACAACAGCACCTTTCTTGGGGCCAAGACCGACAGCGGGCCGAAACGGCAGTTCGCGGCGTGGTTCCGCGGCAACGAGGTCTTCTACCAGGACCAGCACGTTTCATTCAAATTCCTCGGCAACGGCATGAACGTGCTCGGGATCCAGGCTGGAGCCGGCAATGGGTCGGGGTTGTCCATCGAGCCGGGACACATGGCCGGGATGAACGTCACGCGCCTCGCGGGCCATGATTATGCCGCCTTGAACCTGCAGCGGCTGAAGGCGCTGCGCGATCGCAACCTGGTGAACAAATCGCTGGAGAAGCTGCAGGCCGATGCGCAGGAGCAGGTCGAACTGGCGGACGCGGCGCGCGGCAGGTCCGAGGTCCGGTCGGCCGTCGCCCATGAGACCATAGCCAACGTCATCGGAAGCCGCGTCCATCAGCCGCTGCGCGACAACGCGGCCGATCTTGTGCAGGCGGTGATCATCCTGCTGCTGCTGTGCATCCCGTTCTCGTTCGCCTGCGAGCGCCTGATGATCGGAGCCGCCTCGATCTATCGGCAGATCGTCGGCTTCCTCGGCTTCTTCCTGGGCACCTTCGGCGTGCTCTACGTCACCCACCCGGCGTTCTCGCTGGCTTCCGCTCCGATCGTCATCTTCCTCGCCTTCATCATCATCCTGCTGAGCACCTTCGTGATCGCGGTGGTGATGAGTAAATTCAAGCAGGAGCTCAAGTCGCTGCAGGGCCTCTCGTCGAAGGTCCATGGCGGGCAGGGGGACAGCAGCACGGCGATGGCGGCCGTGGTGATCGGCATCTCGGGCATGCGCAACCGTCCGCTCAAGACCTTCCTCACCTCGACGACGGTGGTGCTGCTGACCTTCACCATCCTGGTGTTCGCGTCGTTCACCTCCAACGTGGGCATCGTCTCGACCTTCATCGGCTCCGCCCGTGGGCCGGACCGCATCGAGTTCCACACGCCGTCGTTCATGTACATCTCTGACCGTCTGTACGAGTCGGTGTCGTCCCTCTACAGCGACCACTTCGACATGTACCGGCGCGCCGGTTCCTTCAAGGTCTGGGGCAACGTCGGGACCCGCGACGAGGTGGTGAACGTCGCCTTCAATCCGGAATCCAACAAGTACCAGCGCCTGGACAGCATGCTCATCATCGATCCGGCCGAGGTGCCGAGGCTCGATCCGCTGTTCGCCGAACTGGCGAAGCCCACCGTCTCCGGCTTGCCGCCGATCCTGCTCTCGCCGCTGGTGGCGACGACCTGCGGCGTCGCTATCGGCGGCGTCGTCACCGTGCGCGGCCAGCGCTACGAGCTGGCAGGCACGTTCGACGGAGCCGTCCTCAAGCGCATCGAGAACGCCGACGCGTCGCGTATGCTGCCGCCGGACTTCGACCGTTCCAGCAAGAGCCTCGGGGTCAACGCCGACAACCAGGACCGGATGCAGAACTTCTTCAAGAACCTCGATTTCTCGGGATTCATCTACAGCACGCCAGACATGGTCGGGATCACCACCTTCGACGGCATGAGGAAGCTCGGCACCATCGACAATTACCTGGTGATGTACCCCAAGCGCTCCGACGTCGACGTCGACGGGGCGGCGCGCGAGATCGCCGCGTTCGTCGAAGGTCCGGTCTGCGCCTCGGTCGCCGGCAAGGGCATCAACCGCTACCTGTTCTCGCGCGCATTCGCGGGGTCGGGATTCATCGAGGTGCTGGTGCCGCTGCTGCTCGGCGGGCTGATCATCTTCAGCTCGCTGCTCGGGTCGATCGTCGACCGCCAGAAGGAGATCTACACCTTCAGCGCGCTGGGCCTCGCCCCGCCCGACGTCGGTGCGCTGTTCTTCGCCGAATCGGCGGTGTATTCGGTCCTCGGCGGCATGGGCGGCTACCTGATCAGCCAGATCGTCGCCAAAGGCCTCGCCGTGTTGTCGGCCTACGGCCTTGCCGACGTCCCGGATCTCAACTTCTCGTCGCTGTCCTCGATTGCGACCATCCTGGTGGTGATGGCGACCATCATGCTGTCGACCATATATCCGGCGCTGATGGCCGGGCGTTCGGCGAATCCCGGCATCGCGCGCAAATGGAAGATGCCCAAGCCCGAAGGCGACCGCATCGCCTTCACCTTCCCGTTCACCGTCTCGGCCGAGAGCATCGGCGGCATCCTCGCCTTCATCCGCGAGCATTTCGACAACCACGGCGACGCCACCCTGGGCTCGTTCTCCGCCCGCGACATCCGCATCTTCCGCGAGAAGACCGCTTCAGGCCAGCCGACGACCGGCATCTCGGCCGACATCGCGCTCGCGCCCTTCGATCTCGGCGTGCTCCAGCATTTCGTTCTGAGCACCCGGCCCTCGGACATCGCAGGCATCGACGAGGTGGTGGTCGAGCTGACCCGCATCAATGGCGCGCCCAGCACTTGGCTGCGCGGCAACCGCGAATTCATCAACGATCTGCGCAATCAGTTCCTGTTCTGGCGTTCGCTGCCACTGGCGACGACCGAGCATTACCAGGAGATCGCCGCGCGCTCCTTCGGCCAGGCGGATGCCGCCCAGGGCCAGGTGGAGGCCACGCATGGCTAGGGTCGACAAGGAACTCGAACAGTACCGGCAGCTGATGACGGTGCCGAACGTCTTCGAGAACGGGTTCTCGCTCTCGACGTTCTTCGGCGTGATGTTCATCGCGCTGGTGATGGTGCCGGGATCGCTCTACATGGAGCTGCTCGCCGGACAGGGCATCGGATCGTCGGCCCAGTGGGTGACCGTGATCCTGTTCATGGAGATCGCCAAGCGCGCGAACGCGAAGCTGTCGCGCGCCCAGCTGTTCGTGCTCTTCTACCTGTCGGGGACCATCATCGGGCAGGGCGGAGGCCTGTTGTGGACGCAGTTCCTGGTGCGCAGCGACGCCGCGCTCGGAGCCGGACTCAGCGGCGCCTTCCCGATCTGGGTGGCGCCCAGCGATCCTGCGGCCTATGAGAACCGCACCTTCTTCCAGGCCGCGTGGCTGCCGGCGATCGGCCTGATCTTCTTCCGTATGTTTTTCGGGCGCCTCGACAACATGGTCCTCGGCTACGGCCTGTTCCGGCTGACCAGCGACATCGAGAAGCTGCCCTTCCCGCTCGCCCCGGTGGGCGCCCAGGGGATGCTCGCGCTGTCCGACGATCTGGAATGGAAGGCGCAGGTCCAGGGA
>JACDEN010000762.1 GCA_013816415.1 Planctomycetota bacterium | reverse complement strand
GCGCAGACGCGATGGGCGTGGCGTGAGCGACGACGGCACCGGCGGCTACCCGTGGCCGGCGGGAGAGCGGCTCACGCGAGACCTCGCCGCGATCGTTTCGTGCGCCGGGCTCACGGTCTGCGATCTCGGCTGCGGCCGCGGAGCGCTCGGCTGCGCGGCGCTCGCATCCGGAGCGCGTCGGGTGGCGTTCGCCGATGTGAATCCCGACGCCCTCGCGACCGCAGAGGCGATCGTCGCCGACCGCGGCTGGTCCGCTCGCGCGTCGTTCCACCGCCATCGGTGGGACGAGCCGATTCCGCTCGCGCCCTACGACCTCATCCTCGGCGGCGATATCCTCTACCGGCCGGATTTCTTCAGCGAACTGATGTCCACCATCGCAGCGAGCCTGGCGGCGGACGGGCGATGCCTGCTGTCGGATCCCAGGAAACGCCTCGACCCGGAGTTGGCCGGACTCGCCAGCGCGCATGGCCTGGCGCTGCGGACCAAGCGGCGAAGCGATCACACCATCGCCTGGCTGACGGTCGACAGCGGGCACCGGCTCAACGACTGAACCATCGCATCGCCAGGTGGTTATGATGCGATCTCTCGGCGCGCGCGCGCGCGGGGTTGAGGGCGTTAGCTGTTGAACCCCCCCTGCTACGGCCCAGACTGCGCCGCTCCCATGAACGTCCTCGAACCGCTGTCGCACATCGCCGCGGGATTCTACGTCCTCGCGGTGATCCTGCTCGCCATCTATGGCGTGCACAGCGTGTGGCTGCTCGCGTTGTTCCTGCGCCGGCGCCATCAGGCGGCCGCCCTCGAATGCCGCGAATCCGCGATGGAGATCGCCGAGGCGGACCTGCCGCACCTGCTGGTGCAGCTACCGGTGTTCAACGAGCGCGATGTCGTCGCCAGGCTGGTCGATGCGGTCGGCGCGTTGTCGTGGCCGTCCGACCGATTGCACATCCAGCTGCTGGACGACAGCACGGATGACAGCGTCGGGATGGGCCGCGAGGCCTGCGCGCGGCTGTCCGCGCGCGGCATCGACGCCGTCAGCCTGCATCGCGTCGATCGCACCGGCTACAAGGCCGGCGCGCTGTCAGCGGGCATGGATGCGGACGCGTCGCCGTTCATCGCGATCTTCGATGCCGACTTCGTTCCCGAGCCGGACTTCCTGCGCAAGGCGATCAAACCCCTGCTCGCCGATCCCGGCCTGGCGTTGGTGCAGGGCCGCTGGGAGCACCTCAATCGCCACGCCAACCTGCTGACCTCGGCGCAGTCGCTCGGCATCGACGGACATTTCGCCATCGAGCAGGGCGCGCGCGCGTGGTCGGGCCTGGCGATGAATTTCAACGGCACCTGCGGCCTGTGGCGGCGGTCAGCGATCATCGACGCCGGCGGCTGGGAGCACGACACGCTCACCGAGGACATGGACCTCAGCTACCGCGCGCAGCTCAAGGGCTGGCGCTGCACCTATCGCACCGGCCTCGCGGTGCCGGGCGAGGTTCCCGCGACGGTCAGCGCCTGGCGCAGCCAGCAGTTCCGCTGGGCGAAGGGTTCGATCCAGACCGCGATCAAGCTGCTGCCGCAGGTGTGGGCGTCGTCGTGGGGCTTGCGCGCCAAGTGCGCAGCGACTCTGCACATGACGCACTACCTGGTGCATCCGCTGATCCTCACCAGCCTGTTCTGCGCGCCGCTGACGCTGCTGCTGATCAACCGTCTGCCGCTGTGGATGCTCGGGCTCGGCCTGGTCGCGTTCCTGGTCGGAGCCGCGGCGCCACTGACGGTCTACGCGTGCAGCCAGTTCATCCTCTACGGCCGCGCGGGCTGGAGGAATCTGCGCCACCTGCCGGCCCTCGCGGCGCTCGGCACCGGCATCGCGGTGTCGAATTCGGTCGCGGTGTGGCAGGCGCTGCGCGGCAAGCAGTCGGCATTCGTGCGCACACCGAAACAGGGTTCGATCGGCGGCAGCAAGCCCGCTGGCAGCTACCGCGCGCGCCCGGCGAGCGGCATGGCCGAACTGTTCTGCTCGGGGTGGGCGGCGATCGGCCTGGCGATCGGTTGCACCGGCGCGCACACCTGGATCACGCCGCTGCTCGCGCTCTACCTCTCCGGATTCGCCTGGATGGCGGTCTACAGCATCCGCGAGCGCCTGGCCTACGACGCGCGCGCCACCGAGCGC
>JACDEN010000169.1 GCA_013816415.1 Planctomycetota bacterium | reverse complement strand
GGTGAAGACGATCTCCTCGGGCCGCGCGCCGATGAGCTCGGCGACCTGCGCGCGCGCCGCATCGAGCGCAGCCAGCGCGTCGCGACCCGGTGCATGGTTGCGCGCGCTGGGATTCCCCGGCCGGGCCAGCGCCCGGGTCATCGCCGCGATCACCTCGGGCAGGCATGGCGTCGTCGCATTGTAGTCGGCGTAGATCATGCGGCGCCCCCATCCTCGGCGCTTCCAGCGGCCGTGCAGCTGGCACTTCCGCCGGTGGAGCTACCGCCGCGCGCCGCGGACATGGTCCTTCCCAGCGGAGACCCGTCGCATGAGATGCCGGCGTGGCCGAGACCGCCGAGGATCCCCGCTTCGCCGATGCCCTGACCGGCATCTGGGACGCGTACCAGCATGCCGACCTCGCTGGCGGCGTCGCGCGCGGACGCGCGGCGGTCACCGCGATGCCCGAGCATGGAGAGCTGTGGTTCGCATACGCCTGCTGTCTCGAGCGCGTGGGAGATCTGCTCGCCGCTGACCGCGCCTTCAGTCGGGCGTCGCGTTGCACCATCGATCCGCAGCCCCTGCCGTATCGCGTCGCATGGTCCAGGTTCACGCGCGCGGTCGAGGATGCGAAGCAGCGCCTGCCCAAGCGCCTGCGCGATGTCCTCGGCGAGGTGACGCTGGTGCTCGCCGACTACGCCGAGCCCGAACTGATCGAGCACCATGGCGAACCCGAGCTGCTTGGTCTGTTCGAGGGCGTCGAGCGCGGAGACCGCCTGTCGCCCCCCGCCGGCTCGCTCAGTCCGCGCATCCATCTGTTCCGTCGCGCGCACGAGCACAACTCCTCGACCGCCCAGGCCTTCGCCGCCGAGGTGACCCAGACGCTGTACCACGAGCTGGGGCATTACATCGGGTATGACGAGGATGGGCTCGACGAATTGGGAATGGGCTGATTGGGAGGATTGCCCCAGTACTGGGTTCTGGGTTCTGAGTCGACGGCCACAGCGAAGATGATGCAGGTGCGCCGTGCGGGACCGTCCCGGCTGTCCTGACTTAGAACTCAGAACTCAGCACCCAGCACTGGGGCAATCCTTCTGTTCGAGTTGAACCCATAGCATTTGGAATGTCCAGACCCTTGGTGTTACGCTGCACCCGTTTGAGGACGATGACTCAGCGAGGTGTTCCATGGCGATCTTCTTCAAGGTGTTCCACTGCCGGAAGCCGAAGAACCTTTTCACTGGCATCCGTTCGTTCCGCATCCACGAGGTGTCCCCTCCCGGGGGATTGCTCCTCTACTGGTGCCAGCGGGGACGGAACTTCTTCCCGTTCCGGCCCCAGCCGAAGATCTGGTACCATCGGCCGCACCGGCACCAGAGAACCGGCGAAAGCCAGCAATGGTCGCTGGTCGCCAAGTGCTGGAGCGGCACTCCGAATACCAAGCTGGTGATGGAAGCGGTCTGAACGTGGTCGTCTTGGGACGCTATTCCGGATAGGTGATCTGCTTCCCGGTGAGGATCGGGGCGATCATCGATCCGATGATCATGTGGCCCATGTAATCCGGGTGGTAGTCGTTCGCCAGCAGGGCGCAGGCGAAGGCCGGGCCGCGGAAGGTGAACAGGCGGGTGACGTCCGCGCCCGCGACCTTCTCCTCGGCGACCAGTTCCTTGAGGACCCGGGTCAGGCCCTCCGCCTGGGCCAGCACGGGCCCCGAGGCGGTCACCGTTGTGTCCACGACCAGGATCTGATCGGTCTTGGTGCGCACCTTCGCGATCAGCGCCTTCATGTCGGTCTTCCACTGCTCGACCGTGCTGCCATTCATGATGTCGTTGCCCCCCGACTGGAGGACTGCCAGGTCGCCCGGCCCGACCAACGGCAGGAACTCCGCGTCGACCACACCGATCAGCATCTTGGTGGTCCAGCCTCCGTGGCCGACGACCACCGGCGTGATGCCGGTGTAGGCGAACTCCTGTTCGAGAACCCAGGCGAGCTGTCCGAAGTAGCGGAAGGGAACTCCATCCTCGATCTTCACGCCCCAGGTGCCACGCGAGGTCTGCGCACCGGCGCTGATCGAATCACCGATCGCGGCGACCTTGAACGGCTGCTTCTTCTTGAGCTGGGCGAGGATCTTCGCCAGGTTCTCGGCGCCGTAGAGGATGTCCTTGGATGAGATGGTGTCGTCGGGACCGGCCTTGGGTTCGATCGCCGGAGCGGTGCTGAACGTCGGCGCTTCGGTGCCGATACGGTCGAGGATCAGGGTGGTCTTCTCGGTGATCGGGTCGAGCACCTGGAAGACGAGTTGCCACATGTCGGTGGTCTGGAGGTCGGACCAGGCGACATCGTACTTCTTCCACTCGGTTCCGATGTCGAGGACCTTGTTCTTGTCCTGGCGAGCATCGGTGCAGACGCGGAAGTGGATCGGCTTCGAGGCCTTGGCGAAGAAGGTGATGCCCGCGGTGCCGGGATCGATGCCGCCCTTCTCGAAAGCCAGCACGCCCCTGCTGTCCTTCTCGTACACGATCTTCATCGCCACTCCGCCGGTGACCGATTCCTTGGTCGCAGAGATCCTGGTCTTCAACGGGCGGAGGTCGCTGGCCTTGCCGAGGTCGGGCCGCAGCCATTCCCCGGTGTTGGACTCGGTGTTGAAGCTGCCGTCGCCTCCGGCCAGGGGTTTGAAGGCGACGTCTTCCGCAAAGGCCGCGGCGGTCGATGAGAGGATCGCGATGAGGGCGAGGCAGGTTTTCATGGGATGGGTTCCAGGGTGGGTTCGAGCGGTCATTTCGCCGCTGACAGGGCTTTGATCCGCCTGACGCATTCCTCGCGGAAGGCCTCGTCCGCGGGCAGGCCGGCCGGACGTTCCGCGTGTCCGGCTGGGATGCGGTGGTCGATGTCGTCGAGGAACGCGCGGGCGGCCTTCGCCTCGGCGGAGTCGCCCGCTTTCGCAGCGAGATTCCACAGCGTCACTGCCATGCGGAAATCGTTCGCGCCCTCGCAGCTACGGACGCAGTGGAGGGTGGGGATGATCTCGTCGTGCCCCCAGTTGATGACCCCGGGATCGGGCTCGCGTCCATCGAGGTCGAAGAACTGGTAGCCGTGCAGCGCGAGGGTGTGCCACTGCATGCGGCCTTTCACGCCTTTGCGCATCTCCGCCCACTGGTACTGCCCGAACGAGAAGCGGGTGAGGCCCGAGTTGTAGATGTGCACCTCACGACCGAACTCTCGGCCCTTGTCGAGATCGATCTGGGCGTGCTCTCCGAGACCCGACCAGTACATGGTCTTGAACATGTCCTGGATGACCTCGTTGTATGGATCCGGCTGCCAATTGACCGAATAGAATCCGCCGATCCGGACGAACGGCGCGCCGTCATGGTAAGCTCGGTGGAATTCGAGGTTCTCCTTCGCGGGCTCGAGCGCCCGCGGTTCATCGAGCATCCCGTAATACACCGGCAGCCACTCCGCCTTCTTCGCGTGCTCCTCCACCGCCGTCCACACCGTCTTCAGGACCTCGGTGAAGGGTTTTCCGGTCTGCTTCGCCCAGCCGCGGCCGGTATCACCGATGGTGTATCCGTCATGGAGCCCGGACACGAACGCGGGGCCGCCATAGCTGTACACCGGCCTGGTCATGCCCGCGCGCCTGAGCGCCTTGAAATAGTCGTCGCAGGCGGCGAAGTCGAGCTTCGGCTGGCCGGCCTCGTCGAATCCCGAGAACCCGATGGCGGGACCACCGCTGAAGCTGTTCATGCCGATGCGCTTCATCAGCGAGGCGAGCTCGAAGTAGCCGTTGTCGCGCCGCGCCTTCGGCAGGTCCCCAGGGATCCAGGCGCCGAAGAATCCGAAGTTGAAATCCGGATCATCGAGGGCGAGGTCCAGGACATCGATCGCGATCGGCAGCTTCAGGCGCAGATCTCCGGCGGTCAGCGCGAGCTCGCCCGCATAGACGCCCGCTTTGGCATCGGCGGGCACGGCGGCGGTGATGATGAATTGCCGGGTCAGATCCTTGGTCAGGACCAGGCCGGATTTCTCGACGCGCCGCACCCCCATGGGCATGATGGAGTAAGCCACGTCATTGAACGTGCGCTGCGTCTGGTGATGCACATAGCGCACATCCAGCGACGACGCGGGGATGGTGCCGGAGGGTCCCGTGAGGGCAGTGACGGTCAGCGCGACCGGCCCCGGATAGTCCTTGAGCGGACGCACGGCGAAAGTGAAGGAGAGCTGCTGGCCGCGGGCTGCGGCGCGCGCCAGCTTTCCCGCCTCGGCGCCGGGCGCATCGACGAAGGTCACGGTGTCGTCGAACGACGGATAGCCGAGCCAGCAGCCCTGCTTCTTCGCCTCCTCCGGGATGTCGAGGGGTTTGGGCTTCGGCCCCATGAACACCGCCCGCGCCTCGAATTCAGCGCGGTTCTTCGCCTCGATATCCGCGATCCATGGCTCCGCCTGGGCCTTGATGGCGTCGGGATAGATGATGATCGCCGCGACCTTGGCCGACCACGGAGCATCCGATTGCAGACGGATGCGCAGCTTCCCGTCGGTGACCTCCGCATCGAAGCGCGCGGGCTTGAACAGGTCCTTCATGTACAGGTCCCACAGGCTGTCTCCCGGCTTCGGTTCGATCTTCTCGAAGCGGAAGAGCCAGTCGCCGGCTCCGGCATCGCCGCGGTCGTCGACCCAGACCTCCTTGCCGTTCGCGGTGATGGTGCGCCGGCGGTGTCTGGCGGCTTCTCCGCCCCAGTACCCGCAGTCGTCGAAGACCAGCCAGGCGTGGCATCTCCCGTTGGGGACGTCGGCGATGAACTCGTTGCCGTTCTCCTCGAACCACACGAAATCCTGGTAGAGCCGGGTCGGAAAGGTGTCGTCGCGCGCGCGATTCGCCTCGCCGGCGGGGAATTTCAGGCCCGCGGTCGCGCCATTGGCTCCATGGATGGTGTTCCAGCTGATCGGCGCGAACCCGGGATAGATGGTCTGGCTCTCCGGACCGAAATCGAAGGCGAGCAGGCCGTCGGGCTTGGTTCCTTTGACCAGCCGCAGGTGGTCGAGGTAGATCGCCGCGACCTTGCCAGCCGTGGTGAATCCGAGATCGAGGCGGACGATCTCCTTCGGATCGATGTTGGAGTGGAGGTCGTTGCCGCGGCTGCCCGCCTCGCCGCGATAGAGGCCGTTGACCGCGATCGAGATGGTGTTCGCCCCCGGCTTCAGGTTGAAGGTGCCGTTGTGGCGGTTCCAGTACGTCGTGCCCTTGTCCTTCCAGGCGGAGTCTCCGATGAGGATGCTGCCATTGACCGGATCATCGCCGTCAACGAATGCATCGAGATCGATCGAGTCGAACGCCGACCAGTCCTTCGGGACCTTCCAGCTGGTGAGGTATTCGCCCGGCAGCACCTTCAGGCTCTGCATCCCGTGGGTCACGTGCTGATCGCTCGCGGTCCCGGTCTTCATCTCGAAGAACGCACGTTCGCCGTCGTTTTCGAAATCACAGACGGTGGTCTCGGCGCCGCGCGCGCCGGACGTGAGCCCCACGAGCAGGACGGTCGCCGCGCACGCGTGCAGCCAGCGGAACGCGGAATGGATGGTCATGATCGTCCTTCGCCGCGCGGCGGCATCGTAGCCTGGGTGATTCAGCGGGCCCACACCTGGCCCGAGTCCACCACCAGCACCTGGCCGGTGATGCAGCGCGCCGACTCGCTGGCAAGGAAGACGGCGGCGTTGGCGATGTCGGCCGGTTTGATGTCGCGGTTCAGCGCGGTCAGGCCGATGTAATGGGGGATGACCTGCTCCGGCGCGATGCCGCGCTTCTGCGCGACCTTGGCGATGTAGTCGGCGTTCCAGATCTTCGAGCCCTGGAAGACGTTGCCGGGGGCGATGCAGTTGACGCGGATGCCGTCGCGGCCGAGCTCAGCCGCCCATCCGCGCGCCATGTGGATCTCGCCGGCCTTGGTCGCGTTGTAGGCGGTGTTCGCCTTGCTCGGCTCGAGCCCGCTCTTCGACGACAGCAGCACCATCGAGCCGCCATGGCCCTGGGCCTGCATGATGCGCGCGGCCTCGCGGCCGTAGAGGAAGTAGCCGGTGAGGTTGATCTCGAGCGACAGCTTCCATTTCTCGAGGGGGAACTCAGCGAGCTCGAAGGCGGGAGCGATGCCGGCGCAGCAGGCGACGCAGTCGATCCGCCCGAAGCGCTCGAGCACGGCGTCGAAGCCGGCGACCACCGAGTCCTCGCGCGTCACGTCGACGACCGCGGTGAGGACGCGCTCGCCATCGGTGAAAGTCCCGGCCGCGGCTGCGAGTCCGCTGGCATCGACGTCGGTGAGGGCGACCGCGGCGCCGGCCGCGTGCAGTCCGCGCGCGACTCCGAGCCCGAGGCC
>JACDEN010000761.1 GCA_013816415.1 Planctomycetota bacterium | reverse complement strand
CATCAGGCGGTGACCCTGCGCTACCGTCTGCGCAAGCGTTCGGACGTCGCCGGGGTCTGACCGCGCGGCACGTCGGGATGTGGTGAACGCATCGTCCGCGAGCGCGTTTGCCCGCTCGAGGTGCTCCATGCGAACGTTCCTCCGCCGGCCCGCCGTGGCTTTCCTGGTGGGGGCGCTCTCCGGCATTCTCGCGCCCGACCTGCTCGCGGTTTCCGCGGCCGTCGATCGGGTGTCAGCCCGCGACCAGCATTTCCTGGCGGTGCGCTCGCTGATCGACCGGCAGCTGCTGGTGCCGGCCGAACGCCAGAAGCAGGAGTTTCTGGATGCCGGCTATCCTGACGCGCGGTGGTGCGCGACGACCCTCGACTGGTTCTACGCCGACCGCTTCCGCACCGTCGATGCCAGGCTGATCACGCGCGCGGATGCACTCGGGCGCGCGCTGCTCGCGCAGGAGGCGGCCGATCCGCTGGTCCTGCCGCAGGTGGTGCGTGATCTCCGCCGGGGTGTCGGCAGCCGTCTGCTGCGGCTGGTCAATGAGCTCGGCGCGATCATCGATCCCAATCTGCCAGCGCCGCCGCTCGGGCGCGACGCGCCGGTCGCCGAGCGCGAGCATCGGCAGCTGCTGGTGCGCGCGGTGTGCGAACAGGCGGCGCAGGATTTCGCACTCGCCGCCGGCAGGGTGGCCGCATTCGAGCGGGACCAGGAGCCGCTGCTCGACACCCTGCCACCCAACGACGCCAGGGCGCAGAAGCTCGGCTTCGAGGCCGCATCGCTGCGCTTCGAGGCGGTGCGCGTGCTGTTCCAGGCCCATCTGGTGCTGCGCGAGGTGATCACGCGCGGTGGCGAATTCGCGATCGATGCGGCGCCCGCTCAGGCGTTCATGCGCGACCTGCTGGCGAAGAACCTGTCCCAGCTGAATGCGTGGGAATACGTCTGGGGCGACCGCTACCTGCCATTGAAGACCGAGGCCGACATCCTGCTCGCCGAGGCGGTCCGCCAGAAGCTGCCGGGAATCGAGGCCGCCGAGGTCGAGTCCAGCCTCTACCAGGTGGTGGACACCGACTTGCGGAGTTTTCCCGCGGAGGTGCGCCCACAGCTCATCGAGCATCAGCTGACCGCGTGGGCGTCGCTCATGCGCTGGCGACTCGAGCTGGGGACCGACCAGGACATCGCGCGCGGCCTCGAGGCGTGGACGCAGCTGACGGAGCGCCTCGGCAGCGGCTTGCCCGTCACGCTCGATGCCGCCGAGCATCGCTCGAAGCAGCTCGCCGAATGCTCGATCCTGGCGGCGCGGCTGTTCGTGGGCCGGCACGACGGAGAATCCGCCAGGGTCCTCCTCGCCGAGGTCGCGTCGTCAGCGAGGAATCCGCTAGCGGCGAACGCCAGGTCCTGGCTGCTCGCCCTCAAGCCGGATCCGCAGTGCGGCGCGTGGAGCGACCCGCCGGTCCCCGGAGACCCCGAGAAGCTGCTGGCGATCGCGAACGTGTTCATCCAGCAGGCCGAGGTCACGGCGGAGCCGCAGCAGGCGCGGATCTGCCGCATGAGCGCAGCGGTCGCCCTGCGCAACGGCGTGCTCGGACTCGCGAACCAGGATGACGCGCGTCTGATCGCCCTCGCTCCTGCGTTCTTCGAGCGCTACGCCTCGGTCCTCTCCAATCTTGGCATGCGCTACCACGCGGCGATCGCCGCCGAGGAGGGACTGCGCATCATCGCGAACCGCATTCCCGAGCATCCGACGAAAGCCGCGCCGGATCCCTGGCGGAGCGATGGCGCCTGGACCGGACCGGGGAAGGCGGTGCAGCGCTTCGCCAGGAACAGCGTCCTCTATGCCCAGCATCTGCAGGAAGCATCCGACGGCCCCGGCACCCGGCGCCTGTACGAACGCATCCTGCTGCTCGTGCAGCGGATCAGCCCGGAGGACACCGGCCGCTCCGTCGCATGGAACCTCATCCTGTCGCTTGCGATATCCGGCGACTTCGACGCCGCGCTCGCCCATGCGGCATCCTTCGCGGCGACATATCCCGACGAGTCGACCCGCGCTTCCGCTGCGACCATCGACCTGCTCATGCGCCAGGTCGAATCGCTGGCGCCGACCGCGGCTGCGGACGCCGCGGTGCGGACGAAGATGGAGCAGGCATCGCGCGACCTCGCGGCCGCGGCC
>JACDEN010000760.1 GCA_013816415.1 Planctomycetota bacterium | reverse complement strand
GGTTTCGCCGCCGGCGATCAGGCAGGTGCGGCGGCCGCCAGACGACAGCTCGTCGATGCGCGCGCAGAACTCCTCGGCGGCGAGCGCGGCCTCGCCGACCAGCGGTCGATCCCACACCACCGCGTCGTAGCCGAGCGCACGCGCGGCCGCAGCGGCCGCCGCGATCGCCTGGGCGTTGCTCGCGATGAGATGGCGGGATCCGCGGTTGAAGCACGGATCGCCCGAATCCGGCGTGTCGTCTTCGATGCCGGCGGCGCCGCGCTCGATCACTCCGGTGACGGCGGCAGGCAGGCGCGGCAGCAGATCGTAACGCAGGCAGACGCGCATGGCGTCGACGAACGTCGTCGGGTCTGGGCTGGTCGGCCCGGATCCGATCACGGCCCAGTCGTCGCCGAGCACGTCCGAGACCGCGAGCGTGACCACGCGCGCCGGGGCGCACGCGCGCGCGAGCTGCCCGCCCTTCACCCGCGAGAGCTTCTTGCGCAGCGTGTTCATCTCGGTGATGTCGGCTCCGCTGGCGAGCAGCAGCGACGTCGCGGCCTGTTTGTCGGCGAGCGTCAGCCCATCGCGCGGTGCCGCGAGCAGCGCCGATGCTCCGCCGGAGAGCAGCACGATCACCAGGTCGCTGGCATCCAGTCCAGCCACCGCCTCGAGCACCGCGGCAGCTCCGCGCACGCTCGCCTCGTCGGGCACGGGATGCCCGGCCTCGAGCAGGCGGATGCGCGCGAGCGGAAGCCGGTGACCATGCTTCGTCACCACCACCCCGATGTCCAAGCGGTCGCCGAGCACGTCCTCGATCCCCTGCGCCATCGGCGCAGCCGCCTTGCCGGCGCCGACAACGACGATGCGCCCGACGGTGCCGAGATCGATCGCGGTTCCCGCGAGCACCAGGCGATGATCGTCACGGCGGCATTGGCGGAGGATGGCGGCGCGGGGATCCACCGCGGACACCGCCGCCGCGAAGATCGACTCCAACTGCTCGCGGATCGGGCTCACGCGCGCGATCGTGGAGGCCGACCGGTTGGCACAAGTCCGTGAGCCTGAGCCCAGGGCCGGCATGCGCGAAAAACGCACGTCGGCGACCATGACGCCCAGCGGCGTGCTCGTTGGCGACTCTGATCCACGACCGCACCGATGGCAGACGGCCCGGAACCTTCCTCCGATCGCCCCGTCCAAGAGGAGAGGAGCCAGCCATGACTGTGCGCATCCCGTCTCCCTGCCATGAGGACTGGAGCCGCATGGCGCCGAACGAGCGCGGACGCCACTGCGCGTCCTGCGACAAGACGGTGGTCGATGTCACGCGCATGGCCCCCCAGGCTGGCGCGAATTATCTACGCCGACTGCCAGGCGAACTCGCCGCCGGGGCCAAGGTCTGCGTGCACGCCCATGCCGATGCGCGCGGCCGCCTGCTCTCGCCGGTGACGCGGCGCCTGCTGACCAACGGACTGGCGACGGTGCTGGCGATGACCATCGCCGGCTGCAACGGCCACGGACCCGAGGTCCAGAACCCGCAGAACCAGCAGCAGAGTCAACTCCAGAACCAGCCGCAGAACCAGCAGCCCACGCAGCCGTCGCCTCAGCAGATGCGCACCATGGGTGAGCCGGTGGCAGCCATGCCCGGCGGCGTCACCTGCGATCCGCCGCCTCAGGTGACCACCAAGGGCGATGTCGCCGTCACGCCCCAGAGCTAGACCACCCTGCCGGTGATCGAAGGCGAGGCCATCGCCCCCGAGACTCCGAAAACATTGGAGGTGCTCCTAGGAAAGGCGGTGGCGAGGCCGCAGGCACCGATCGAGCCCCAGCCGATGACTGGAGCGCCGGCGGCGAAGTAGGAGAGGGCAGGATGGCGGGATGGCGCACCACAGGTGGGGATAGCGGGATAGCGGGATAGCGGAGTACAGCCGATGTCCGTTATCGGATAGAAAAGACGAGAATCGAACGGCGACGGGGTTATGGTGACGAAGCCCACGACTCGACCGCCGAGCCGTGGTTGCGTGATAAAATGGGCGAAGCCCATCACGCAAAAATCCTGGCCGTGCCGGCCAGGATTTAACGGCGACAAAGGTCGCGGGGGTTTGGGGGCGAAGCCCAATGCTATTAAGCTAAGCTCGCGATGGGGAAAAGACAAAGACCACGGGCGAGCCGCCCGTGCCACTGGAAGCG
>JACDEN010000168.1 GCA_013816415.1 Planctomycetota bacterium | reverse complement strand
GAGCTGCTCGACCGACCGCTGGCCCTGCGTCGCGGACGGTTCGCTCGGCGCGGCTTCGGCGCGCGCTGATCCGATGGGCGTGAGCGCATCGATCGCAGCGCGCATCACGGCGGAGTTCCCGCCGCACGACCATGAGGCGGTGCGCGCCGCCCTCGCGACCTACGGCGAGGCCGAGCACGAACGCGAAGCCGAACGCGTCCACGGCGCGATCCTCGACCTCGCCGACAACAACGCCGATCGCGTGCTGCTGCTGGTGAAGAACGCCAAGGATGATTATCGCGACGTGCTGTTCTGGGCGTCTTCTTAGTCGGGGGCTTCGCCCCCAAACCCCCGCGACCTTTGTCGACCTTAAATCCTGGCCGGAACGGCCAGGATTTTCGCGTGATGGGCTGCGCCCATTTTTTCACGCGACCAGGGCTCGGCGGTCGGTCGGCTGCTTAGTCGGGGGCCGTCAGGGAATTCGCTCAGCACCGGGTGGCGGCTGCTGTGCTACACGCGGCGTAAACCGCGGCGGTTGCCGCTGGTACCCCGCATCGGAATCGACAAATAGAGCCATGAATACCAAGGGCCTTCCCATCGACGACGGCGAATCCGCCGAGCAGTTCTCGACCATGGAATTCATCGCCGAGGCGCGCCGTCCGCTCTTGATCGAGCGCCACCGCACGCTGATCGAGGAGACCGAGACCAGCCTGTCGGATCAGCTGGTGACCGGCGAAGCGGACAATCCGCGCCTGAAATCCATGCTCGATCAGCTGACCAACGAGGCCGAGGTCGGGCGCATCAACGGACTGATCCAGACGCTCGCCTCGGACAGCCATTACAAGGATGCCACGCTGCGCTCGGGGCTGGTCGATGAGCTTTGTCTGCTGCGCGAACAGAAGGGCGTCGAGGTCGCGACGCTCCAGCTGCACATCATCGGCGTCTACCGCCAGGTGCGCGTGATGATGATCTCGCGCCAGGGCGATCCGCCGGGGCTGAGCGACCTGCGTGAGATGCCGGCGACCATCCTCGGCCGCCTCATCAATCCCATCAAGGCGGAGTTCGGAACGCCCGGCCTCTCGGAAAGCCTGGTCCATACGCCGTCCTTTGCCGACCGCTGCACGCGCACGATCAAGCGCATCCGCCGCGCCGAGAAGGGTTCATCGACCTGGGAGGAGGCCAATGGCGAGCCGCCGCTGCCGCGCGAGGTCGAGCAGCCGCTCGAAGGCCTGCCCGAGAACGAGCGCAAGGCGACGCGCGCGCTGCTGATCGGCGACCGCATCCGCAGCCAGTTCTACAAGGACGTGTTCCTGCGCTTCCTCAACCGCAACGAACTCGACCCGAAGGAGACCGAATCGCATCGCACCGTGCTCCATTGGCTCGAGTCGATCGAGGCCACCGCCCACCTCTATCCCTTCATGCAGGGGCAGACCGCGGGGCAGAAGGCGTACCGGCTCGGACAGCTGCTGGGCAAGATCATCCAGATCCACGAGATGTACGCGCGCGTCGCGCTGGCCAGCCAGCACCCGACCTACCGCGAGCCGTTCAAGGCCAAGAACACGCGCGAACGCCTGGCGATCATGGCCAAGGACCACTACCCGGTGCTGGCCATGACCCCCGAGCTGATGCTGGCCGCACTGCTCTGCCCGTTCCCGACCTTCGTCGAGTGGGTGCAGGGCCGGGTCGAAACGCAGGACTTCGTCCTGCCGCCGGATTCAAAACGCTGAGCGGTCCGCCTCAACGCCGGCCGCGCGCAGGTGTATCACTCAGAAGAGGCCCGCGGTGATCACGCCCATCGCCGCCGGCAACGTGAAGCATTCCCATATCGGACGGACCCCCATCGGAAGGAGCCTCTCATGAAGGCCATGATCGTCGCTCTCGTCGCCTGCGCGGCGACCTACGCACCCGCTCTCGAAACCCCGCTGGTGCTGCGCAGCCCCGGATCCAATTCCGGCGACCAGGTGATCGAGGTATCGCCGAATCTCGGCACCATCGCGCTCTTCCAGGTGACGGAGTCCGGCACCCGCCAGGCGGGCTCGGCCAACTTCCTCTTCGACCTCGAGTTCTACGACAAGTACATCGTCGACGAACGCAACGGCGTCCCCTACAGCACGCTGCGCATCGGCAGCCCGAACAGCAAGCCGACCTGCGAAGGCATGCTGGCCTTGATGCCGAAGGATCCGACCGAGGCCGAGAAGGCCAAGAACGTATTGAGCTATCAGGCGCGCGCGCGCGCCGCCGAGGACGCGTACTGGCTGAAGGACCACGACTACGACGGCGTCGTCCGCGGCGCCTTCAACGGCACCTACGCCATGCTGTGCATCCCGTCCAAGCACGCCCTGCTCTTCTACGAACTCAGCGGCGAGAAGCTGACGCTCAGCGCCTATCGCAACTTCGGCGTCGATCTGCTGGTACCGCAAGGCTGGAACACATCGCCGCTGCCATCCGAGATCGCCAAGCGGCTGCCCGATGACGAGAAGAAGAAGCTCGAGAAGGAGCTCGCCGACAAGGAGAAGGAAGGCAGCAAGGAGGTCGCCGAGACGCCGAAGAGCGACACCTGGGTCGCCGCCGCCAGCAACAACATCTTCGTCGTCGTCGACACGCTCAACAACCAGGTGATGAGCTACCAGTTCACCGGCAAGTCGCTCGAGGTGAAGTCGGTGCGCAACCTGAAGTACGACCTGATGATCCCCGGCTCGTTCAAGCCGTTGGACAACGAAGCGGACGTCTTCACGCGTTTCAGAAAAGTCCACGAGAAGCAGATCCAGGAGCTCGGCATCGAGGTCGATCTCTCCGGCATGAAGGCGCTGGTCGGCGCCAACACCAAGGGCGACGCCTCGAAGACCGGCATGCAGGCGACGGTCCTGGACAAGCTGATGATCCTCGACTTCACCGAATCGCGGAAGCTGCTGGTGTTCAACCTGGAAGGCGCCGGGAACGGCCTCGAACTCGCGTCCGCCCGCGACTACACCCTCGACGTGGCGATGGCGCTGATGGACAAGGCGTTCAACGAGAAATCCGAAGCCAAGAAATTCATCGCCTCGGCCGAAAAGTACTTCAAGAGCCACAAGACCGCGATGCTGCAGCTGAAATTCGCCCTCAAGATGGACCCGACCCTGGTGGACAGCGTGGAGAAGAACACCCGCCTGAAGGGCGAGCTCTCGAAGGAGGCCGATTGGCCGACCATGCTCGACGACGCGCACAAGGCGGCCGAACTCATCCTCGACCAGCGCAAGAAGATGAAGGAGAAGGCGGCGGAGGCGAGGAATCCGAAGAAGTAAGCAGGAGAGGCAAGTCTCAAGGCACGAGTCTCAAGTCTCAAGTCAGAGCGAAGAAAGAAGAGCGAAGATTCGTCTTCGCTCTTCTTTCCTTTCTCTTCTCTCTTCTCTCTCTTGCGACTTGTGACTTGTGACTTTCGCTCGTCGTCCCCCCACCGCTCCCCTCTCTTCATCCCCCCCTCTTCATCCTCCTCGCCACCTCCCGCTCCACATCCCGATCCGTCGCGCGCTTCACCAGGTCCTGGCGCTTGTCGCCGCGGGTCTTGCCCTTCGCCAGGCAGATGACGATCTTCGCCCAGCCTTTGCGGAAGAGCAGCTGCTCGGGGATGAGGGTCAGCCCCTTCCCCTTCATCAATCCCGACAGCTTCTCGAGTTCCCGGTGGTTCAGCAGCAGCTTGCGCGGCTGCGCGGGTTCGTGGCCGAAGGTGCCGGCCTGGCGGTACTCGCCGATGTGCAGGCCGTAGAGCCACAGTTCGCGCTTGGCATCGAGGCGGGCGTGCGCGTCGCCCCACTGCACGTCGCCGGCGCGCAGGCTCTTCACCTCGCTGCCCATCAGCACCATGCCCGCCTCCCAGGTCTCGAGCACCGCGTAGTCGTGCCGCAGCTTGCGGTTGTACAGCACCTGTACGACCTCGCTGGTCTTCTCCGGATTCTTCGCCTTGGCCATTGGTCCCGTACGCTACGGCGCGACCGCTACGCGCCACCCAGGAAGGCCTTCACCCGCTCGCGATCCGCGCAGTCGCCCTCGACCAGGCGGCCGCGTTCGCAGCCTCCCTCGATCAGCACCAGGGTCGGGATGCGCTCGAGATGGAAGGCCGGGTGGAGACGGTAGGCGTGGGCGGGCTGATTCTTCCAGTCGGCACGCAGACCGACCGGGCATTCGTGCAGCGGGATGCCCGGCCTGAGCTCGCTGCAGGCGCGCCGCAGGACCGGATCGGCGGTGACGCAGTCGGGACACCAGCTCTGCCCGGTGGCGGGATCCTCGCTGCCGAAAAAAAGGAACAGGGCGCTCCCCTGTCGGTCCTGGACCGATTCCAGGGCCGATCCGGCCTCGGCGGGCGTCGCGCAGCGGAGGATGGCCATGTCGGGAGCCTTGCTCGGGGCGGCGATCGCGCCAGCAAAATGGCGCACATGCGCCACCTCGCCGGTGTATACTCCCCCGCACGAACCCATGGAGCCGGATGGTGACGACCCGTCCCGAGCGACGGGTAACGTCGAATTGACACTGCCCCCTGGCAGCAATCATACAAACCCGCGATCCATGCCCGCTTCCTACACGATCATCCTGCGCGACTGCCCCCCGGCGAGCCGGAATGGCGTAGCCACTTTTCTGGGCAAGGCGTTCAGCCTCAAGGAAAGCACCTGCGCGGCGATCGCCTCGTCGGCACCGATCATCCTCATTCCCGGACTGAATCCGTTCGAGACCGCGGCGATGACGCTCGCTTTGTCCGGCATCCAGCGCCTGGGCGGCGTCCTCGAATTCTCGACCGCTGATACCGGCGACCTGCCGAAGATCGATTGGCCGCGTCGCCCGCAGGTCTTCAAGCGCGAGATCTCCGATCATCTCGAGGATCTGCAGACCGCGGTGCCGACTCCGGATGGCAGCCGCCAGCCGCTGATCGACCTGCTGCTGTCGGGTCTCGCATCCCTCGCCGCCGGCGAAGTCCCCGTCGAGGAGGAGCCGTCGATCGGCATCAAGCCGGCGCCCCAGCGCACCTCCGCGCCGACGGCCCCGGCCCACGTCTCGGTGCAGCCGCCGTCCGAATTCAAGAACATGCCGCTGCCGGAGATCACCCCGTTCTCGAATCCGATCGTGCCGACCAAGCAGGCCGCGCCGCCGTCGAGCAGGCCGCAGGAGAAGGACGATCCCGCCGCGCGCCTGAACGAGATGTTCCCCGAAGACGAGAACAGCGGCTTCGTCCCCAACAACGAGGACATCACCAACATCCTCGACCGCTTGCTGCCCGACGAGGAGTCGACGATTACGCCTGCGGGGAAGAGTTCGACGCAGTCATCCGGCCGCCGGTCCTCGGTGCCCAACCCGGCCCCGCCCGGACCATCCGGCGGCGGCTTCTCCGTATTCCTGGCGAAGATCGCCGACGAGGCGCGTCGGACGAAGGCGGTCAGCCTGATCGCCGAACTCGCGAAGATCGGCAACGACGAGGCCGACACCCTCTCGAAGAAGGTGATCATCCCGGTGCTGAAGGGCGCGACGAAGGACGAGGCGGAATCGGCGAAGCAGAAGTTCGCGAAGATCGGGATATTGGCGAGGGTGAAGGGGCCGGAGTAGGAAGGGAAGAGGGAAGAGGGAAGAGGGAAGAAAAAGGAAAGAAGAGAGAAGATCGAGGAAGGCCCGAATTTTTGGTGGCCTGCTTCATTCCACTAAGTTGATACCGCGGGCCTGTTTCGCCGCGTTTCGCCGCGTATTTCTCATTCTTCGTTCTTCATTCTTCATTCTTCCCTCCGCTCTCCTTCTTCCATTTTCGCTCTCGTGCTCGGCGTCAAGGCTGCCCTCGCTGCGCTCGGCGCGGGGCGCGGCCTTGACCCCTGCGCGCGTGAGCGGGGTGGTGGGGAAGGAGAACATCATGAAACATCGATTCGAAGACTTGAGGATCTGGCAGAATGCGCGCGAGGTGACCAAGGCGATGCACGCGCTCACGCGCTCGATGCCGAAAGGACCGGGGATCGGCGATCAGATGCTGCGGGCGGCGATTTCGATCGCGTCGAATATCGCCGAAGGCAGCCAGCGGGGCAGTGATGCGGATTTTCGCAGGTTCCTCTATATGGCGAATGGATCGTGCGCGGAACTGCGCGCGCAACTCTATCTCTCTCTCGATTGCGGCTGGGTCGCCAAAGATGCATTCCTGGCCCATCACGATGCGCTCTCGCAGTTGAACATGATGATCACCGGATTCATCCGCCGGCTGTCGCCGGCGGATGAATCGCGGTGACCACCGTCAGGTGTCGATCCGCATCTGCCGGATGAAGCCGTGGATCATCCTAAACACCGCGTTAGACTCCCCCGTCCGTGCTCCCGCCCGCCGGTCAGAACGACTCGATATTGTTGAGAGGGCCGGATT
>JACDEN010000167.1 GCA_013816415.1 Planctomycetota bacterium | reverse complement strand
ATGCTGCAGGGCGCGCCGTCGCGCGAGCTGTCGGCAATCAGCCCATTGGCCGGATTCGCGGCACGCAGGAAGTATCCGACGGCATCCTGCTCAAGCTGATCGAGCCAGTCAGGCCCAGAGGAGGCGATGCTCACATGGTCACGCTCAGCAGCATGCGCCTGGTTCGCAGCAATCCTGCGCCGTGCGGTAATCCGCTGGCATCGGAGCATTCTTCGTCTCGTGCGGCGAGCGCAGACGTTGGCCAGCGCAGGAAAACGGCGCCTGCTCGTGCTCCGGGATCTGCTGATGCGGCGGCAGACCGACGATCTGCGCGCGGTAGGGGGCGGCGGTCAACAGCCGATAGGTTTTCGCGCAGACGGCGACGCGCTCGCCGCGAGCGAAGACATGGCCATCGTCATCGCGCACTTCGCTCCACGGTCCCGGATACAGGACGGCGTGATTGCCTTCCCGGCACGGACCGGCCTTGCCTTTGTAGGCGACGACGGTGACCGATCGGAATTCGGTGCCCTCGACCACGCGCCAGGGCCGCTCGTCGCGCTTCACCAGCTGGACGCCATGGAAGCCGGCGTCGGCGAAGGCGCGCAGGAAACGATCCTCGCGGAAAGCGCCGCTGATGCACCCCGACCACAGCGATGGATCGCTCCGCAGGTGCTCAGGCACGTCCTCGTCGCAGACGATGTCCGAGATCGCCACGCGTCCACCGGTCTTGACCACGCGATGCAGCTCGCTGAAGAGCGCCGGTCGATGGACATCCTCGACGAGATTGAGAACGCAATTCGAGACCACGACATCGATGCTGTCGGTTGCGATCAGCGGCTGCTCGCGGCGCAGGCGCGCCTGTTCGGCCTCCAGCGCGACGAGATCCTCCCGGGTGCGCACCGGATTCGCCGCCAGCCAGCGCTCGACCGCCTCGAGGTCGAGCGCGAGATACTGGATGCTTCCACAACGGAAATCGACATTGGCGTAGCCGATCGCCCCAGCGACCATCGGTGCGTTCCGCCGCGCGAGCGCGAGCATGTCGCGATTGCGGTCGACGCCGATGACGCGTCCACGATCACCGACGACCTGGCTGGCGATGAAGCAGATCTTTCCGCCGCCGGAGCCGAGATCGAGCACGGTCTCGCCCGCAGCGACGAAGCGGCTCGGGTCGCCGCACCCGTAATCGCGCTCGATGACTTCTGGCGGTATGGCGGCGAGGTAGCGTGGATCGTAGTCGACCGGGCAGCAGAGGGCTGCCTCGCGCTCGTGGGCGGCGGCGCTGTAGCGCTCTTGGACGGCTGATGTGGTCATCTCATCTCCTGGTATCGGCGGTACGGGCGGATCGGGTTCCGGGATGGGATGGGTGCAGCTCGACCGCCCCCAGGCCCATCGCATCGGAGACGGTCTTATGCGCTGGCTGAGACGTTCTCAATCACCGCGTCGGAGAAGCTTGCCTGATCCAGACCTGCGCCCAAGCCCCATGATCTGCGCCCACGGGCCTGGCGTGAGGGACGCTGCACTTTGCATGAGTGCGTCGGAGGCTGTACCCCAGGCTGTAGGGGCCAGGGACGGGCGAAACGGAAGGATGGCGCAAGCCAGCTAACGGGCGCCGTGCGACGTCGGTACAATGCCGGCTGAACAGCAGAGGGGGTGTCTCGTGCAGAATCGCCTGGTCAAAGCGATCGTCGTCGTGGTGGTGGCGGCGCTGCTCATCGCCTTCTTCGTCTTCCATGGCTACTCCTACCTCTCGTTCGATCACCTGAAGCAGGGCCAGACCAGCTTCCATGCGTGGTATGCGCAGCATCCGATCGCCACCATCGCTGGGTTCTTCGGGATCTATGTGTTGGCGACCGCCTTGTCGGTGCCTGGCGCGGCCGTGCTGACCCTCGCCGCGGGAGCCATCTTCGGGCTGTGGATCGGCGTCCTGCTGGTGTCCTTCGCCAGCTCGATCGGGTCCAGCCTCGCCTTCCTGGCCTCCAGATATGTCCTGCGCGACAGCATCGAGTCGCGCTTCCGCAGGCGCGTCGAGACCATCAACGCCGGCCTCAGGCGTGATGGTGTCTTCTACCTGCTGACCTTGCGCCTGATCCCAGCGATCCCGTTCTTCGTCGTCAATCTGGTCATGGGCCTGACCCGCATGCGCCTGGTGACCTTCTATCTCATCAGCCAGATCGGCATGCTGGCCGGCACCATCGTCTACGTGAACGCCGGAACCCGCTTGGGCCAGCTGGAATCCGCGAAGGGAATCCTGTCGCTGCCGATCATCCTGTCGTTCGTCGCTCTGGCGATCGTGCCGTGGATCGCCAAAGCCGTCATCGCCTGGTGGCACCATCGTCGCACCACCGGCCGGTTTCCGCGGCCGCAGGCGTTCGACTACGACCTGGTGGTCATCGGCGCGGGATCCGGCGGGCTCGCCGCGGCGAACCTCAGTGCCGCGATGCATGCCAAGGTGGCGCTGGTCGAGAAGCAGGCGATGGGCGGGGATTGCCTGAATACCGGATGCGTGCCCTCGAAGGCCCTGATCCGCTCGGCGAACCTGATCGCCGAATCCAAGCGTGCCCGCGATTGGGGGTTTCGGTCCGTCGACGTCGATTTCAACTTCGGCGAGGTCATGGAGCGTGTGCAGCGCGTCATCGGCCAGGTCGCGCCGCGGGATTCACGCGAGCGGTACCAGGCCATGGGCGTGGATTGCCTGCAGGGGACGGCTCGGATCGCCGACGCCTACCGCATTGACATCGATGGCCGGCAGATCACCACGAGGTCCATGCTGATCGCCACCGGCGCGCATCCCACGCTTCCGCACGTGCCGGGCATCGAGGACGTCGCTCCGCTCACCAGCGATACCCTGTGGTCGTTGCGGAAACTGCCTCGACGCCTGGTGGTGGTCGGCGGCGGTCCGATCGGCTGCGAGCTGGCGCAATGCTTCGCCCGATTCGGTAGCCAGGTGACGATCATCCAGTCGCCAGGCCATCTCCTCGACAAGGAGGACGGCGACATCTCGGTCTACCTCGAGCAGCGGCTGATCGCCGAAGGCATCCGTCTGGTGATGGGCGAGCAGGTGGTGCGCTTCGAGCGCGATGGCTTGGACAACGTGAATAAAGTGGCGATCACCCAAGGAGAGGATGGCCAGCGGCGGATCAGCGGCGACGAGATCCTCATCGCGCTCGGCAGGACGCCCAACGCGCACGGTCTCGGGCTCGATGAGCTCGGCGTGCACATGACCCCGAAAGGGGCCATCGATGCCGACCAGTTGCAGCGCACCAATTTCCCGAACATCTATGCCTGCGGCGATGTCAGCTCAGCGTTCCAGTTCACCCACACGGCCGGCGACCAGGCGTGGCGGGCGGCGGTCAATGCCATCCTGTCGCCCCTGTCGCATCAGAAGTTCGACGCCCGCTGCATTCCCTGGACCACCTTCACCGATCCCGAGGTGGCCCGCGTGGGGATGTCTGAAGCGGAGGCGATCCATCGCGGCATTCCCTATGAGGTGTCGCGCTGCGACATGGCCGAGAACGACCGCGCGGTGACCGAGGGCGAGGACTACGGCGTGGTCAAGGTGCTGACCGTGCCCGGGAAGGACGCCATCCTGGGAGCGTCGATCGTCGGTCCGCACGCGGGCGAACTGATCGGCGAATACGTTTTGGCGATGAAGCACGGCATCGGCTTGAACAAGATCCTCGGCACGATCCACACCTACCCGACGCTCAGCGAAGCCAGCGTTCGCGCAGCCGGCGTCTGGAAGCGCGCCCATGTCCCCGCGGGCAGGCTCAGGATGGTCGAGCGCTATGCCTCGATCCGGCGCTCGCGGGCGAAGTCGCGTCTGCTCGGGGGCTCCCTCGCCGCGGCCCTGCTCGTGGGGATGGTCCTGGGCGGGTGTGCCCTGAAAGCGGTCACCGGCAGAGGAAAGGTTCCCGAGTACGCAGCTCCAAACCAGCAGAGCTCGTCCGTGAAGGGCTCCGCGTCCGATCGATCCGGCAACAGCGACCAGGCCAATGCCCAACCGGATGGCACGAAGGGGCAACCACAAGACAGCGGCGCAAACTCGGGCTCGACCTCGACCGCCGATCAGCAGCTGGTCACCAGCCAGGCGGATCCGCAGCCTGCGATCGGGCGCTACGCGGAGGTGCTCACCGCGGTCGTCGACGACCAGGGACTGGTGGACTACGGCGTCCTGAAGGATCAACGCGAAGCCCTGAAAGCGTACGTCGTGAGCATCGGATCCCTCGATCCGGACGTCTGCAAGGCCTGGTCACGGAACGATCAGATCGCCTTCTGGTGCAACGCCTACAACGCCCTCACGCTGGCGACCGTGCTCGAAAATGAGCCGGCGGACAGCATCAAGGACATCAAGGGCGTCTGGACCAAGCTGAAGTTCCAGGTCATGGGCACGGGTCTGACGCTCGACCAGATCGAGAAGGACAAACTCATCGGTGAACTCAAGGATCCCCGCATCCATATGGCCATCAACTGCGCGTCCATGGGGTGCGCGCCCTTGCGGACGGAACCCTATGAGGGCAAACAGCTCGATGTCCAGTTCGACGATCAGGCGCGGAGGTTCCTGGCGGATCCGCGGAGATTCTCCGTCGATGCGAAAGCGGGTGTGGTGCGCCTATCGAAGATATTCGATTGGTTCGGAGCGGATTTTGCAAACGGATACGCCGATGATCCCGCGTTCACCCGTTCCGCAGCGAAGAAGAAGAAGGAGGCTCCGGCCTTGGCCTTCATCGCTCGGCACCTCAAGGCAGAGGATCGGGCGTATCTCGAAACCGCGGATTATTCGATCTCGTACCTGAAGTACGATTGGTCGCTCAATCAGCATCGCCCGACATCGGCACCGGGCAGCTCCGAATCGTCCGCAGCGAGCGATGCGGCCAAGTGACCACCGCGCAAGCGCCCATGCGATCGCGATCGGCGGGAAGCCATGAGCCATGAGGGCCTGATCCGGGCCGGAGCCTTCCTCGGCATGCTCATGCTCATGAGCCTGTGGGAGATCATCGCCCCCCGTCGACGGCCGATCCGCGGACGGGGCAGGCGATGGATCGGCAATCTCGGTCTCGTCGTGCTCTCCACGGTGATCGCGCGCGCGCTCCTGCCGGGGATCGTCGTGGCCACGGCCATCATCGCCCACGAACGGGGCTGGGGTGTGCTGTCATTGGTGTCGTGGCCGCTCTGGCTCGAGGGGTCGATCGCATTCGTCGCGCTCGATCTCGCGATCTATCTGCAGCACGTGATGACCCATGCCCTGCCACTGCTCTGGCGTCTGCACCGGGTTCACCACGGTGATCCGATGATCGACGCATCAACCGGCGTCAGGTTCCACCCGTTCGAGATCCTGATGTCCCTCCTGGTGAAGTCCGCCGTGGTGGCCGCGCTGGGAGCCCCGGTCGTCGCGGTCGTCGTCTTCGAGATCGTTCTCAACGCGATGGCGGTCTTCAACCATGCGAACGTCGCATGTCCGCCGTGGATCGATCGCTGGCTGCGCCTGCTCGTGGTCACGCCCGAGATGCACCGGGTCCATCATTCGCACCACCGCGACGAACAGGCCAGCAACTTCTGCTTCAACCTGCCGTGGTGGGATCGGCTCTTCACGACCTACCGCGCGCAGCCGCGGGATGGCCACCTGGGCATGGCCATCGGGTTGCCGGACGTGGCCGCGGAGCGAGGCATGCGCTGGTGGTGGATGGTCCTGTCGCCGTTCGTCCGATCAGAACCCATGCGCCGCTGATCAGACTGGCATATCGGCGATGCGGGTTGTCGTGGGATCCGTGGTGAAGCGCGCCCATCGACGCTGGCCATGGACGCTGAGGTGGGTGATCGCACCTTCTCCGCCGCTCGAGCTCAGGTGCGGATCACTGGCGATGACGCCCAGGCCGGCGAGGGCGAAATGGCGCCAGTCCAGGCGCAGTCTCAGGAAGTGCGCATTGCCGTCGACACCGCGATAGACGATGCAGTGGCGACCGCCGACATACGCGCCTGATGGGCGGCCGGACGCGGCTGGCGCTTCGGCGATGGCGGTCAGGTCGTGGTGGCGCCAATCGACCGCATCGAAGCAGATCTCGTGGATATGGCCATCGACCCCGAGGTAGACGACATGTTCGTGATCTGCCGGGGCATACCCGAGGGGATCCGCCGCGGCGGCGGGAGCACCGGTACGAGCGCCGATGTCGGCATAGAACCATTTGCCCTTCAATTCGAGGAATTCATGGACCCCTCCGATCGCATCCCGGTAGGTGACGTGCCGACTGCCTTCCAGCGCCCAGTGCCATGCGGCTGCAGGGCCGGCCGCGGGTGGCGCCTTGAGCGCCGTGGTCAGATCGATGGGCTTGGCATCCCCAGCCTCGTGCAGCAGCACGTGTCCATTGGG
>JACDEN010000759.1 GCA_013816415.1 Planctomycetota bacterium | reverse complement strand
ATCTGCGACAGCACGATCGTGCCGATGCCCGGCTGGGTGTAGATATCGAAGACTGCGGACTGGCGTTTGATGGCTCCCAAGCCATTGCCGGCCGTCCCCGCGGTCGAAAAGCCGTCGCGCAGGCATTCGGCGAGATTGGCCATGCCCGGACCGCGGTCGATTGCCAGCAGTTCGATGCCCTCGACCAGTCCATGGGTGCGCACCAGGATATGACCCTCGCGCGCATGCAGTAGGATGTTCGTGGCCATCTCGGTGGCGACGATCTCGATCTTGCCACGACGCACCTCGTCGAAGCCGAGGGTGACCGCGAGCTGGCCGATCTCACGGCGGGCGTCCGCGATACGGGTCTGGTTCTGGATCGGAATCACATGGCTGTCACGCGACGCGAGGATCACTTCCAGTGCTCCAGCACCACGCGGGTGCCGACCCCGACCGTCGAGGTGATCTCGAACTTCTCGACCAGCCGTTTGGAGCCACCGAGACCGTGGCCGAGGCCGCCGCCGGTGGTGAAGCCGTCGCGCATGGCCTGCGCGACATCCGGGATTCCGGGGCCGTGGTCCTCGAACACCAGGCGCAGGCCTTTTCGGGAATCGTCGAGATGGCATTCGATCGCGGCTTCGCCCCCGCCGCCGTATTCCAGCGTGTTGCGGGCGATCTCGCTGGCGGCGGTCACGATCTTGGTCTGACCCACCAGGCCGAAGCCCTGTTCGATGGCCAGGCGCCGCACGGCTTGACGGACCAGGACGACATCGGTTTCGGCGCGGATCGGCAGGACCTCACGCTTCAGAAGAGGCATCGAACTCGTCCTCGATCAGCGAATCGGACGGGTCCAGCGAGGCGCGCAGGAGGCCCATGCCGCGCTCGACATTCAGGGCGGTGCGGATGCCGGGCAGCGACAGGCCGAGTTCGACCAGGGTGATCGCCACCGCGGGCTGCATGCCGGTGAGCACCGTCTGCGCGTCGAGGATGCGCGCCATGCCCGAGATGTTGGAGAGCATGCGGCCGATGAACGAGTCGACGATCTCGAGCGAGGATATGTCGATCAGCACGCCCTTGGCGTTGCTGTCGGCGATCTTGTTGGTGAGGTCGTCCTGCAGGGCCATCGCCAGACGGTCGTGCATGTCGACTTGGATGGTGACGATGAGGAACTCGCCCATCTGCAGGATCGGGATGCGTTCCATGTTCAGACCGAGGCCTGGCCGGCGGCGGCGTTGGCGTGGCCGTTCGCGGCGCTGTTCGGCCGTTTGACCACCATCAGGTTGCGGCGCGCGAGCGCGACCTTGAAGGCGTCGGCGAGCGAGGCCTTGGTCATCACCGAGGTCAGGTCGACGCCGAGGTGCACGATGGTCTGGGCGATCTGCGGCCGGATGCCGCTGATGATGCAGTCGGTGCCCATCAGCCGCGCGGCGGTGACGGTCTTGAGCAGGTGCTGGGCCACCAGGGTGTCGACGGTGGGCACGCCGGTGATGTCGAGGATGACCACCACCGTGCCTTCGGCGACCACGCGCTGCAGCAGCGACTCCATCACCACCTGGGTGCGCGCGCTGTCGAGTGTACCGATCAGCGGCAGCGCGAGGATGCCGTCCCACAATTTGACCACCGGCGTGGACAGCTCGAGCATCGACTCCTGCTGGCTGCGGATGACATCCTCGCGCGCCTGCTGGAAGGTCTCCATGGTGAGCAGGCCCATCTTGTCGATCAGCGTCGAGGCCGACCAGGTCGCCTCGGCCAGCTCCGCCGGTTTGGCGGCCAGTTCGCTGCGCAGGCGCTGGAACAGCGGCTCCTTGAGCGAGAACACGAAGTTGGCGGTCTCGCTCGGTGTGAAACCCTGCGAGGCGCGCGTGCGCGACACGCCTTCGAGCATCTCGCGCACCTCCTTCCATTCGGGCCCGGTGAGGTCGTGCGACCCGCCTTTCTTGAGCGCCTGGCGCAGGCGCCGCAGCAGGTCCGAGCACTGCAGCCGGAGATCGTCCGGCTTCATCAGGTCTTCGCGCGCGCTTCCCGCTGAGGCGATGGCCTTGGCCCACTCGATCTGCAGATCAGCCTCGTGGCGTGAGAGGCTGTGAAGAAACCCCCTTCGCACCAACGCAACGCGGTTTCTCCCGTACATCTATGGCATGACTGACCCGCACGCACCCGATGGAATCCGCCGACTCATCCGGCTTGGAGATCGTTACCAA
>JACDEN010000166.1 GCA_013816415.1 Planctomycetota bacterium | reverse complement strand
CACCACCACGGTGCCAGGCGAGGGGAATCCGCAGCCCGAGCTGATGTTCATCGGCGAGGGACCAGGGGCGGAGGAGGACCTCCAGGGTCGTCCGTTCGTCGGGCCGGCCGGTCAGCTGCTCGACCGGATGATCTCGGCGATGGGTTTTTCGCGCGCCGAGGTGTTCATCGCGAACGTGGTGAAGTGCCGGCCGCCGGCGAACCGCACTCCGCTGCCAGAAGAGATCGCCGCCTGCCTGGCCTATCTGCACCGCCAGATCCAGGCCGCGCATCCCCGGATCATCTGCACGCTCGGCAATGTCCCCCTGCGCGCGCTCTTCGGCGCCGAGCAGCCGGGAATCACCAAGGTCCGCGGCCAGCGCCTGACGTGGAATGGGATCACCGTCATCCCGACCTTCCATCCCAGCTACCTGCTGCGCAACGCGAGCGCGAAGAAGCCGTGCTGGGAGGATCTGCTGGTGGTGCTCTCGGCGCTCGGCCGGCAGCCGCCGGTACGGAAGAAGTAGCGTTGGTGGTTGGTGGTTGGTGGTTGGTGGTTGGCCGTTGGCCGTTGGCCGTCCCCACCACTAACCACCAACCATTCACCAACCACCAACCCAAAAAAAACCCTCCCGGATGAGGGAAGGGCCTCGATCCCTGAGATGGCGGTGACCCGCGTGCCAGGGATCTGCCGGGCATCCGGCACCCGCCGGGATGGCGGACGGCGGCGGCGCGGTCACCGAGCATTATACCGAGGGCTCAGCGACGCGCGGGATCGTTCTTCGCGGCGGCAGCCGGAGGCGAGCCGAGGATCGGATCGTCAGCGAGGTAGCAGGCGGAATTGCGATGACCGCCTCCGCCACGCGCTTCCGCGATCGCCGCGCAGTCGACCGTTGGTCCCGAACGTAGGCTGTGCACCCAGCGGCCGCCGCCCTTGCGGTAGTACAGGATCGCCAGGTCGTAGCCCAGTCCGCCAGCGGACAGCGGCATGCAGATGTGGTCGCCGACATCGTTCTGGTCCTGGTTGCAGTTGACCACCAGGGCGCGCACGCCGGGCAAGCCGTAGGCGTTCTCGACCGCCACTCCGCCGGTCACCGCCTTGGCCACGCGCGCCGCCAGGGTCGCGAGCTCGGGGATGCCGATGCGCTCCATCTCGGCGAGATCGACCTCCAACAGGCCGTCGAACTGCTCGCCCTTGAAGCGCGTGAGCAGACCGGCAGCGATGGCGCGGCTGCCCGGCAGCGACCACGTCCACAGGTCCTTGTCCTTGATGTAGGCGAGGACCGGCGGTGGCGGCGTGTCCGGAAACAGGCACTTCCAGGTCAGCGAGGCGCCGCACTCGCTGGTGTCCAGGGTCCCCCAACCCAGGGCGGCGCGCACCGGCAGGTGGCTGGCATGATGGTCGATCCACACCACCTCTCGCGCCTGGGCCTTGAGCGCGCGCATGCGCTCGAGAGGCAACCCGAAATCCACGATGTAGACCACCCGGTCGAGGACCTGCGGCGGCTTCTGGCCGTACTGCATCGCCAGGAACTCGCAGTCGGGCTCCTTGCGCTTCACCACCGCGGCGGAGGCGCTGCCGTCGAGGCAGTTCTTGTGGTAGATGCACAGGGGGTTCGGCATGACGGATCAGGATGGTAGGGGCTGCGGCTGCGCGGGTAACCGCGAACGCCGGAGGTCCGGGCCGATCTTCTGGACCTATGCTGCTGGGAGAACGGATTTTGCGAAATTAGTCGCTTGTTTCGTGCGGTAATGCCTGAGGATGTCGAACCCTTCCGGCGCGGCCCCGACACTCGTGTCGCGGTCGCTGGCCGGATCCACGTCAGCCGTCTCCGGAGTCTCCCATGGCCATTATCCCGATCGCCAAGATGCGCAATTTCGGCATCGTCGCCCACATCGATTCCGGCAAGACCACGGTCTCCGAACGCATCCTCTATTACACCGGCAAGAAGCACAAGATCGGCGAGGTGCACGACGGCGCGACCACCACCGACTGGATGAAGGAGGAGCAGGAGCGCGGCATCACCATCACCGCGGCCGCGGTGTGGGTGAACTGGAAGGGCTTCTACTGCAATCTCATCGACACCCCGGGACACGTGGACTTCACCGCCGAGGTCGAGCGCTCGTGCCGCGTGCTCGATGGCGCGGTGGTGGTGTTCTGCGCGGTCGCCGGCGTCCAGGCCCAGTCCGAGACGGTGTGGCGCCAGGCCAACAAGTACCATGTGCCGCGCCTGGTGTTCGTGAACAAGATGGACCGCGGCGGCGCCAACTTCGACCGCGTGGTCGACCAGGTGAAGGAACGCCTGCACGGCAATCCCGTGCCCATCCAGTATCCGATCGGCGGCGGCGACGAGTTCACCGGCATCGTCGACTTGGTGGTGATGAAATATTTCACCTTCGAAGGCGAGAAGGGCGAAGACCAGATCGAGCACGAGATCCCCGACCAGTACAAGGCCGAGGCCGAGAAGCGCCGTGCGGCGATGGTCGACGCAGTCGCCAGCCAGGATCCCGAACTCGAGGACGCCTACCTGAACCACGGCACGCTCACCAATGAGCAGATCGCCAAGGGTTTGAAGTTCGGCGTGCAGAACTACAAGCTGCAGCCGATGCTGTGCGGCGCGGCGCTGCGCAACAAGGGCGTGCAGCTGCTGCTCGACGCGGTTGTCGATTACCTGCCGGATCCGATGTCGGTCCACAACATGAACCAGTTCGACATGTCGGACACCCTGCACACCAATCCGATCCCGACCAAGCCGGATCCCAAGGCGCCGCTGCGCGCACTGGTGTTCAAGGTCATGAACATGCCGGGCGGCGAGTTGTCGTTCGTGCGCGTCTACCAGGGCACGCTCAAGACCGGCGATCAGCTGATCGTCGCGAACACCGGCAAGAAGGAGCGCGCCAGCCGACTGGTGAAGCTCATCGGCGCCGCGCAGTCGAACGTCGACGACGCGCTCGCCGGCGACATCTGCGCCATCGTCGGGCTCAAGTTCGCCTCGACCGGCGAGACCCTCTGCCACGAGGACGAAGAACACGCGATGCTCGAAGGCATCACCTTCGCCAAGCCGGTCATCACCATGGCGATCGAGCCGAAGTCGAACCAGGACAAGGAGAAGCTCGCCTACGCGCTGTCGAAGATGGAGCGCGAGGATCCGACCTTCAAGAAGTGGGTCGACCCCGAGACCGCGCAGCTGATCGTCGCCGGCATGGGCGAACTGCATCTCGAGGTGCTGCAGCACCGCATGCTCGACGACTTCAAGGTCGACGCCGTGGTCGGCAAGCCGCGGGTGTCGTACCGCGAAACGATCACCAAATCGATCGAGATCCGCGGTAAGCACGTCAAGCAATCCGGCGGACGCGGCCAGTACGGCGATTGCATCCTCGAGGTCCGTCCGCTGACCGACGAAGAGAAGAAGGCCGGCAACGAATTCATGTTCGTCAACGGCACGCGCGGCGGCACGGTGCCGAAGGAATTCATCGGTCCGATCGAAGACGGCGTCAGGAACGAGCTCGCCCGCGGCCACGTCCTCGGCTATCCGTGCATCAACGTGCACGTGACGCTGATCGACGGCAGCTACCACGACGTGGACTCCTCCGAGCACGCATTCGTCGCGGCCGGCGCCCTCGCCATCCGCCTCGGATATCCGAAGCTCGGCGTGCAGGTGCTCGAGCCGTGGATGCTGGTCGAGGTCGAAACGCCGGACGAATTCACCGGCTCGATCATGGGTTCGCTGAACTCCAAGCGCGCGATGATCACCGAGACCGCCAAGCGCGGACCCTCGAACATCATCCGCTGCGAGGTGCCGCTCGGCGAGATGTTCGGATACACCACGGATCTGCGCTCGATGAGCCAGGGCCGCGCCTCGTACTCGATGGAGCCGAGCGAGTACAAGGCCGTCCCGAACTCGATGCTCGAGAAGCTCAAGAAGGCGGAAGGCGCGAAGACCGCGCAGGCCGCGGAGTAGGACTGACGCTCAGTCGATCGTCAGCAGGAAGGCCGGGGACATCCCCGGCCTTCTTCTTTTCATAACGGAGGACCCATGCCACGTCTGCTCATTGCCATCGCGCTGCTCGCATCCCTCGCCTCGGCGGCCACCGCCGCCACCGCGCAGGACCTGGTGGGAAAATGGGCGATCGATGGCGCTGCGACCTGGGCGGTGCTCAAGACCTCGGCCGGGATGGCGTCGCTCCCCGCTGACCGTCTGCTTCAGATCGAGGACGCGGTGACCAAGAAGATGGATGGTCTACCCATCGAGATCACCGCCACCGAGATGATCACCGAGGCGCTCGGCACCAAAAAGGCGGTGCCCTATCGCGTCCTCGCGATCGACGGCGATGTGGTGACGATCGAAGGCGCCAACGACGCCGGCGTGGTCCAGAAGAGCACGGTCACGGTGACGGACGGGACCTTGCGCATCAGCCAGGGCGACAACACGGTGGTGATGAAGAAGGCGCCGACGGTCGCGATTCCGACGAAATAGCCTGGGCTACAGCACGAGCGCGAGCAGATAGGCGACCGGCGCCGCCAGCACCAGCGCGTCGTAGATGTCGAGAAAACCGCCGAAGCCGCCGAGCGACGAGCCGCTGTCCTTGACCGCCGCGTCGCGCTTCATGCAGCTCTCCGCGAGATCGCCGGCGACGCCGAACGGGCCGAGGACGAGCCCCCAGACCAGCGGCTGCCACCAGCCGTTGAATGGTCCGTGCGGAAAGTAGATGGTGAACAGCCAGCTGAACAGGTACGCCCCGCCGATCGCGCCGACGAAGCTGAACGCGAAGCCCTCCCAGGTCTTGGCCGGGCTGATCTTCGGCACCATCTTGTGGCGGCCGAATGCGCGTCCGCCGAAATAGGCGGTGACGTCGCCGAGCTTGCAGCTGGCGAGGAACAGCATCACCAGCTGACCGCCGCGTCCGGCATAATCGGCGCCGCTTCCGTAATATTCCGCCGTCCCTTCGAGCAGCGCCAGACGCTGCAGCAGGTGGAAGATCACCCCCATGTAGACCATGCCGAGGACGGTCGCGCCGACGTTGGAGAAGAAGCGCGTGGTCGCGTGATGGAACATCTGGGCGAGCATCACCCAGGCGAGGCCGAGGCCGAGGATCAGCGTGGTCAGCGGCTTGGTCATCAGCAGACGATCGATCGAATCGAGGAAGCGTGCGGAATAGGCGGGCGCGCTCGAACTCAGCTCGCCGGTGAGATGGCCGACCAGCACCAGCAGCACGCTCACCACCATCATCGGGACGATCTGCACCTCGGTCGCCTGCACCCGCGCCAGGCGCGCGAACTCGCCGCAGCCGAGCAGGACGCCGAAGATGCCCAGCAGCAGGACGGCGAGATGGCTCTGCCGCACCACGTCGCTGGCGAGCGCGAAGATCACCACCCCGCCCATGGTGAAGCCGAAAACCAGTCGGCTCCGCAGTTCCGGTCGCATCCTCCAACTTCTAGCCGCGACGCGGTTTGGCGCCACGGCAAATCCCACCAGCATCGACCGTCCAAGGCCAGGCCGCCCAGGACCTTGGGCTGGGGTCCCCGGTTGCCTTCGACCCTCGTCGACTAGCATGCCCGATCTTCCCGCGGCGGCCCCTCTGCGCGCGGGTCGGACGGCCGCCGCGCCGCACCCCCTGGAGCGTCCATGGCCACCATCCTCCCCGAGGAAGGCCTCACCTTCGATGACCTGCTGCTGGTCCCCAACCGCAGCGACGTGGTCCCCAAGGACACCGACGTCGGCACGCAGCTCACCGCGCGCGTTCGCCTGCGCATCCCGATCCTGTCCTCGGCCATGGACACCGTCACCGAGCACCGGCTGGCCATCGCCCTCGCGCAGATGGGCGGCATGGGCATCATCCACAAGAACCTCTCGCCCGAGAACCAGGCGCTCGAAGTCGAGAAGGTCAAGCGCAGCGAGAACGGCGTCATCCCCGATCCCAAGACCCTGACCACCTCCGCGACGGTCGGTGAGGCGCAGGAGCTGATGGAGAAGCACCACATCTCCGGCATCCCCATCGTCGATGGCAAGCGCGTGGTCGGCATCGTCACCCGGCGCGATCTCAAGTACCACCGCAAGGCGACGACTCCGATCGCCGAGGTGATGTCCAAGGATCTGGTGACCGCGCGTCCCGACATCGCCCTCGACGCAGCCAAGGACCTGCTCAACAAGGCGAAGGTCGAGAAGCTCCTGCTCACCGACGCCAAGGGCGCCCTGGTCGGCCTGATCACGCTGAAGGACCTCGAACGTCAGGAGAAGTACCCGGACGCGTGCAAGGACGCGCGCGGCCGCCTGCGCGTCGGCGCCGCCGTGGGCGCCGGCGATCTCGATCGCGCCGCGCTGCTGGTCAAGGCTGGCGTCGACGTGCTGGTCGTCGACAGCGCGCACGGCCACTCGAAGAACGTCCTCGACACCGTGCG
>JACDEN010000165.1 GCA_013816415.1 Planctomycetota bacterium | reverse complement strand
GCACAAGAGGCCGCGCGGATCCGCGCGGCGGCGCAGCAGCCGCGGCCGGCGGGCCCCGCGCTCGAGCGGACGCTGGGCACGCTCACGCAGATCGAAGCCGCGCTGCCGCAGGCTTCCGCTGAATTCCGCGCGCAGTATCCGCAGGGGGAATTTGCGATGTCGATCCACATCGACATCCGCAGCGACCGTGCGGCCCGGACGCCGGTGATGATCGGCGCCCATGATTCGGAAGCGGAGCACGAACCTGAGGCGCCGCCGCCGCGAGATCCGCAGCCGATCCCTTGATGCCGCCATCGTTCCAGGAACGATCAGCTGCGCTCGTGGAATGGGTGAACCGGGGACTGCCCTGGCCCAAGGACGCGGACAAGCCCGCGAAACCGTGACCGCCTCTGGTACCCACACCGGCCCGGCATGCCGGGTGCCGGGTGTGCCGAGTATGGCGTCTCTGGCGAGTTTCAGGAAGATCGTCCAGGATTCTCGTCAGTGACTCCATGTGGAGCACGCCCGGGGATATGGAACCGCTGCACTTCTTACTTCATTTGAACGACATGTGACATGCCCGTCGGTCGATACCGGCGAATCCACTCGTGGCGCGTCGCTGAACCAGACAGTGGCGCAACGATTGTGCTAAACGATGTCCGGAAGCGGCCTCGCGAGCACGTCCTATTATGGCCTTCATAAAGACTCGGCGGCATCACAAGGACGTGCGCATGATCAGGCAGCGAGCCTTCACCATCCTGGAATTGCTGGTCGTCATCCTGGTGATCTCGGCGCTCATGGGGATGCTGTTCCCCGCCGTCCACTGGTACCGCGACCAGGCGATCAAGAAGACGACGGCGGCGATGATGGCCGCCATCAGCGCCGCGATCATCAGCTATCGCAGGGAATCGATCGTCGTGCCGGCGCTCGGCAATCCTGCCCTGGTCGATGACCAGACGCGTCGGCTGTGGGACTTCAACATCGGTTCCTGCACCTCGCCGACGTTCGACTACATCCTCGATGGCGATCCAGAGCTCGATCCGGGATTCAGCGCGAGCGACCGGGCAGCGGCAAAAAACATCGGATATCGCGGCTTCCTCGCCACCTCGGGCGCGAGCCTATCCAAAGCCGTCGTCGCGCCCGACGGACGGCTGATGGATCCGTGGAAGCGCCCGATCCACATCCGCTACGCGACCGGGGCCTATGGCGCCGCCAATTTCGGAGTCTGGTCGAATGGCCCGGACGGCGTCGAAGGTACCGAGGACGACATCCGCAGCTGGATCCAGAATGATGAAAAATAGTTCCCGCATCCCGGATCTGGCGGATCGCCCTCGGCGCGATCCCCCGGTCCCGCCGCATTCACCGCAATCCGCAGGCCGTCGTGGCTTCACCGCGGTCGAGATGCTGATCGTCATCGGCATCATCTCGATCCTCGCGACGATGGCGGTCCCGGCGATCGTCCCGGCCTTGCGCAAAGGCCGCGTCAACGACGCCGCTGGCGCGATCGTCCAGATCAGCCAGCAGGCGCGCCTGCTGGCGATCAAGAAGTATGCGCCCGCCGGCAACGAGCATTACGGGGTCACCATCATCGATGATCCCTCGGTCAGCCCCTATGCGCTCGTCGCGCTCATCCTCGGCGGTCCTTCGGACGGCAAGAGCGGCGACAAGGACCGCATCGTCAAGGACCCCCAGGGCCGGCCCGTGGCCATGCAGAAATTCCCGTCCAGCGTCATGGTGTGGACGGGCAACCAGCAGCTGGCGAAGGCTGCGAAGACCGTCACCTGGTACTACGAGTACCAATCGGGCATGCCGATCGCGATCATCGGAGCGGGATTCACCTCGGCTCCGGTGAGCGTCGGCTGCCAGGGCGTGAACCTGACCGACGTCTGGGGCATCACCGGCAACGACATCAAGGCCATGGGTGTCTCGCCGGGAACGCCGACCGATCCCGGGCTGTCGGTGCGTTCCGCCGACGCCAAGGTCCGCCGCGCCATCGCGATCTACTTTTCCGGGCTCGCCGTCACGGAGGAATTCTGATGCGAGGACTCCGCTCCGCCTTCACCCTCTTCGAGGTCGGCATCAGCCTGATGCTGGTGACCGTCGCGGTGCTGACGGTGCTGATGCTGATGCCGATGGGCATCAAGGCGCAGCAGATGTCGCGCTACCAGCTGTTTGCCGCGGCCAAGGCGAACGAGCTGATCGAGAACTTCAGCCAGTGTTCGGTCGACTTCCGACGCACCCACGACAACCATCTGATGCAGTACCGCTACTCGTGGGACGTCGACACGACCGACGGCGGGAGCACTCCCGGCGGCGGGTGGACGCGCCACATGTTCTCGTCGATGGGCCAATTCGACCTCGAGCGCCAGCTGGTCAACTCGGGTCAGGGCAATTATCCGCTGCCGACGGCGATCGCGCGCCGCCTGGAATCCCCCGGCGACGAGATCCAGAAGATCCTCGATGACGGCGGGCAGGTCTACTATTGCGACCCGACGCCGGCGAAGATCTCGAGCATGGGATCATCGTCTCTCGGCGTGAAGGACGAGAGCTCGCTCGAACTCCAGCGCATGGTGTGGGGCGTGACCGGCTACGCGCAGGAGAACTGCCTGCCGCTCGATCCGCTCGATCAGACGCTCAAAGCCGAATGGCCGTTTCCGCCGCAGTCGGAAGGACCCGGAGGTTACAGCGATGGCCCTGGACACATGCGCAGCTACAAGTCCACGGCGCTGCTCTACCTGACCAAGAAGAATTATTATTTCGATCCGACGACCCAGGACTGGATCGAGCTCACCGGTCCGATGACGCCGCCAATCGATCCCAACACCGGCCTGCCGATCCCGAGCGAAAACCCGGGGGGCAAATGGATCATGCATCAGGAGAACCTGAAGGCGGCGGTCGCGCCGTTCTCGGCGTGGAGCGAGAATCCCTGGGGCGGTCGCGACGGCGTCGTCCATGGCGATCAGGACTGCACCTGGCAATGGTACTTCCACATCGACGAGAAAGCCGGCCTGTCCGAGGCGAACAGCATCTGGATGGCCGGCCACAGCGAATATGCACGACTGGCGCATTACCATTATGGACGGATCCGGCATCAGCTGCACTACCTGCCGACCTCGAGCTGGTGCTGGAAATCGGATCCTCCTTATTACAAGGCTCCACCGCCCCCGGCAATTCCGCCAGCCTATGGCAGCGGCATCACCTGGGTTGATGATTTTCCCGGCAACAGGCACGGCTGGTACAATCCCGAGTCCATGCTGCCGTGCCCGAATCCGCCGGGCGGCCCCAACGTCAATGACGACCTCTTCCATCGCGCGCCACGCAACATGATCGGCATTCCCGCACCGGCGCACGGGCTGCCGAACAGTCCCTACCACGGCAACGACATCATGTACGAGGATCACGAGACCTGGGCGAACAACGTCCTCTTCGATCAGATCCGCGAAGGACTGCCGTCGCTGGAGCGGCGAGTCGAGTATCGGACCGCGGCGCTCGTGCTGTGGGCTAAAGTGCAGAGCCCGTCCGTTCCCAAGGACCTCGGCGGCAATCCGCTGTCGGGATTCGTCAGCGGTCCGATCGACATGTTGAAGCTGCGGATCAAGGACATCGGGTCGGGCAACGGCAACGATCTGAATCCGAATCTCGATCCCAACATCGCCCAGAATTACGGGGCCCTTCCCAACGCGCAGAATCCGCTGCTGCAGGTCATCGATCCGCCGAACCCCAAGGACATCCATCCCTGCCAGGTGCTCGCGCTGAGCTATCTCGCGCATGCCGCGATGATGGTGTGCGGATATCAGCCGCCGTTCATCAATGACAAGCGCACGCCGGATCCGACCGATGACGAGGAGATCCTGCCGTCGAAGATCCACAAGCCGCTCGGTGCACCCAATTCCGCGCTCGAGGATCCGGCGAACACCGATGACACCAATGTCTTCAGGTTGTTTTCCAAGGACCAGTACTACCTGTGGGATGTGTTTGACCATGAAGGCGGTGATCCCGATGCGTCGCCGCCGCTGCAGTCGCCGACCGCGGTTGATGACCACACCCCGTTCCGGCCACCCCTGCAACAGTTCGGATGTTCCTACATGCCGAATCCCGGCTCGCGGCAGCCGTTCGATCCGCTCCAGACGGCGGATTGGAACCTGACCACGCCGAACGGCCTGTACTTCGAACAGACCGCCGATGGACAGAAGATCAAATACCACCGCATGCACGGCGACATCATCAATCCGTATCCTGCTCCGTATGCCGATCGCGACGCCTTCACCTGGTGGGGCGAGAAGAAGTACGGCGACATGGATACGGCGCTCAACAACGCGATGGCGTCGGGAAGCGGCAGCGACGGCTACATCTCGGTGACGGTCGAGGACATGAAGGACCAGAACGGCAATGTGGTCTACGATCCTCCGGGCGTGCCGCCTCCGGTCGGAGCGGTGAAGAAGGAGGCGCTGCGCGCGAAGATCGCCAAGATGCCGCTCACGCACAACGACACCAAGTGGGCGCGCAACGCCCACGAGACCTTCATGCGGTGGGCGATGGCCTACATCAGCGAGAATCCCTACGACTTCATCGTTCCCCGACCCTTCAACCGCCAGGTCATGACCGACCGTCCGCTGTTTTCCTGGCACCTGTTCGACAGTTCCGGAAATGCGATGCGGCAGCTCGGGAGCGGCGATCGCTATAATTCGATCTACGGATCGGAGAACGCGCTCTTCTGCATGTATCCCTTCACCTTCCCGTTCCATTGGATCGATACACCGGCAGAGCAGGTCTACAAGAGGACCTCCAACAACCAGCCTCCGTACACGCTCAGCCTGTGGAACTACTGGTGTTCGCCGTCTTTCTACGCGACGACCGATCCCGGCTACGGTGTCTACACCAGCAAGCAGGATAAAGGCATGCCGCCGCCAGGGACGCAGTATCCGGCGGGCCCGGTCACCCCCGAGTCCTCGAGTTTCTGGGAGAGTAATTATTATGGGCCGGACACCTGGTGGGCGGGGCGTCAGCGCCACCACGGAGTGCCGACATCCGGCGGGTGGGGCAGCGGCTATAATTTCACCCCGGGACCGATGAAGCAGGTCGCCGCGACCGGCAGCGACGGCAAACCCTATTGGTGGTACAACGACGCATTCCAACCAGCGCAGCGCTGCCGCCAACTCGTGTTCTGGAACGTCGCCTGGAAGGATTACGCCGATTCGGAAAGCCAACCGAGCGCCCCGGTCGATTGCAGCCAGCTCGCCCGCAACATCGGCCGCAATCCTTACGGGGCATGGATGTGGTACGGGGCGATGACCGGATTCAATTTCTTCGGCAACGCCGTCGGCAATCCCGAACAGGAGTTCGTATGGGTGAATCCCGATCGCGACGGCACCATCGGCCATTGGCCCAAGGGAAAGACGGTCGCGCCCATCCCCATCCCCAACGTCGAGTTCTGGGGAGCAGGCGATGTCTACGATGTCCGCCATCCCGGCATCTGGTACCAGCGCTGTGCGGATTGGGCCAATCCGTACCGCGAACGCTGGTCGCCGTACTTCAGCGTCGGGTTCTGGGGAGCGGATCGGAACCATAACGGCCGGTTCGACCAGGGGCCGACCTCGCCGACTGTACGCATGCGCGCCGCCGAGATCGCGCGCTTCAACTTCTATGATCCGGTGGCGTGGACCACCATCCGCAATTGAAGGGCGCGAGCATGTCACGTCTGGACATCGTCACGCGTATGGGTTGTCCATCTGGACGATCATCGCAGAGCGCATTCACCCTCATCGAGCTGATGATCTCGATCGCCCTCTCGGCGGTGATCCTGCTGGTGGCGGTATCGGCGTTCCGCCAGGCGAGCCAGACCATGGCTCTGATGAATCGCCTGAGCATCGAGAACGGGATGCTGCGCACCGGCTATCTGCTGTCGGTCAACGATTGCGATTACTGGAATTCGCTCGCGAACCCCGACTACCCGTATCTGAAGGGCTACATGAGCGACGCCGTCCCCGTCCTGGGCGGGAACAGCGCGGCGAACAAGCGGGCATTCAAGGAGGTGCACTTCTCGAAGGGCTCTCCGCTTCCGGTTCCAGCCACGGGCATCACGAACTTCGATCCGAATTGGGATCTCCCCCACGATGCACGCAGCTGGTATCGAAATTTCCTGCTGCCGAGCTACCGCTCGTATCGACCCATCCTATCTGAGCCCGATGCGACGGGTTCCTATCTTTATGCGCCCTATTTCGGCGATTCTGCCAGGGACACCAACGGCGGCGTCTGCGAGGTCTGGCTCGATGGATTCGGCCGGCAGGTGTTCTCGTCCTACTGCGTCGCGAGCCCGGGATGGGCGATCGGCGGCCATAATTCGGGTCAGCTTCCCGTCGGCTGGGGAGATCTCTGGCACATCTGGGGCGACTACAGCGTGGT
>JACDEN010000758.1 GCA_013816415.1 Planctomycetota bacterium | reverse complement strand
GCGGTGAAATGCTGCTCGATCCTCAACGTCAAGGCCGGAAACTGCTCAGAAAACTGCAGCTACTGCGCCCAAGCGTCGGGAGTGGCGGCCGAGACCTACGACAAGCACAAGTGGCTGCCGGCCGAGGATGTCGCCGCCGCCACCAGCTCGGCCGCCGCCAACGGCGCCCAGGCGCTCGGACTGGTCGCGGCCTGGAAGGGGGTCAAGGAGGGTTCGCAGCTCGACATGGTCTGCGACGCCATCGCCAGCTTCTCGCAGAACGGCAAGGTCCGCGCCGACGTCAACCTCGGCATCCTCGAGAACCAGCGCTGCGCCGACCGCATCAAGGAGGCGGGCGCCAAGGTCTACGGCCACAACCTCGAGACCGCGCGCAGCTTCTTCGACAACATCTGCACCACGCATTCGTTCGAGGAGCGACTCGACACCATCCGCTACATCAAGAAGTCGGGCATGGGACTGTGCTCGGGCGGCATCATCGGCATGGGCGAGACCCGTGAGCAGCGCGTCGAATTCATGGAGCAGCTGCGCCTGATCGAGCCCGACATGATCCCGCTGAACTTCCTCAATCCGATCAGCGGCACCAAGCTCGGGGATCAGCCGCTGGTCGATCCGGATGAGGCGCTGCAGACCCTGGCGGTCTTCCGCTTCATGCTGCCCGACCGCAACCTGATGGTCGCCGGCGGCAAGGAGGTCGTGCTCAAGGATCGGCTGCACGAGGTCTTCACCACTGGCATCAATGCGGTGATGGTCGGCAACTACCTCACCACGCTCGGCACCGAGCCCTCGTTCTGGAAGGACGCGGCGGCGCGTCATGGCCTCACCATGCTCGACGGCGTCACCGAGATCGAGGGCGCGTCGAGCGGTTCGTGCGGAACCGACGACTGCCGCTGACCAGACGGTTCAATGCTCGAGCAGTCCGCGCAGGTCCGATGGCAGTTGCTCGTGCAGGGACTCGGGAAAGCGGTCGCGGTACTTTTCACGCCGCAAGTGATCGTGCAGGTACGTGGCGGATACGTCGAAGAACGACATGAACAGCACGTACCGCGCCTCCCGCCGCGTGTTGCGAGACGCCGAGTGCAGGCACATGGGGTGGAAAAGGATCAGATCGCCGTCGCATGGATGGATCTCGATCCCACGCGAGGTGTCCACGGCGGCGGCGCGGGTGACCTCGGCTTTGAAGGCAGCCTGATTTTCCGCATCGAACCGCTCAGATCCGGTTGCGAGCCGAGCCGCTGCGGCGGCCATCAGGTGATGCGACCCCGGCACCACCATCACCGCTCCGCCGCCGCTCTCGACCGTGCTCAGCGCATGCACCATCTGGATATAGGTCTGTCGCGGCCTGGCGCTGAGATGGCGCGGATGGAACGCGAAATCGATGTGCCAGCCAGAAGGGCCCCCGGCTTCCGGCATGGGATCCGTCCGGATCAGGACCTGCTCGGTCAGGCGAAGCTCATCCCCATCGACCAGCGTGCGCGCCAGCAGGAGATGCTCCGGGGTCACGAGTTCGCCCATGATCCTGCCGGGGAGGGGATGGCGCAGGTCGTGGAGCCGCCTGGGGGCCGGCTCATCGGCCCGGCGCACCGGTCCGGCCAGGGCGTCGATGTGGCTGCGCAGCTCGCGAGTGGTCGCGGGGTCGAGGAAGCCGGGAATAATCACGAAGCCGTCCGCATCGAGCCGATCGCGGAAGGCCAGGAGCCGTTCGGGGCTCGGCAGGTTCGGGACGTGCGTGCGCGAGATGGTCGTGATCATGGCTGCCGAAGGTAGGCGCTCCGTGCTGAAAATCGTGCAAACCACCTATGATTCCGTGCGCGGTCGCTCTAACGTGCGGCTGACCAGCGTGCATCGCCAGTCTATCCAGATCGCCGCCGATCAGGTCGGGCGCTGGATGAACCATCGCTTTGACAGCTGGACGATGGTGTGGAGCGGAGTGCATGGGTACCAGGCGCGCCTGAGTGCGACCGGAGTCGCGGATCGCGTGGTCGATCGCCTGCCGAGGTCGTGGGCCCTGCATGGTCCGGGCTGCAGCTTTCACGAACGTCTGGGCGCCAGCGGTCCGGATCGCGAATCGATGTACCTGTTCTTCACCGTCTCCGGCGAGTTGCCGGGACTCTCCGGCCGCGCGCTCACGGTGGTCGCGGACCCCGATGATCGGCTGGCCGGGCACATCCGCCACATGCACCGCGC
>JACDEN010000757.1 GCA_013816415.1 Planctomycetota bacterium | reverse complement strand
CGGCAAGCGGGGTCATCATTGAATCGCCGCACCAGCGCGGAGCGCGCGACGGTGGGCACGCCGCCATGGAAGTGGACGAATTCCAATCGGTGCCCCTCCAGACGTCTCGCCAGCAGGGCGTGCATGCGAAGCCACGCGCTGAACACCACGACCTTGGCTGCGGGATCAGCCAGCAGTTCAAGAATGGCCTTCTCGGCCGCGCGAGGTTTCTGGCCGACGTCGGTGAGCCCGTCGCACAGGTACGTGCTGTCGCAGACCATGCGCATGGTCTGGAGGGCGGCGGTCAGACGGCGCTGGTCGCCCTCGGTCAGGTAGCCGAACCTGCGCCACTTCTGCGCGATCTGCGCCACCAACTCGGCATTCTCCGCATGGATGGCCCGTTGCTCCGGCAATAGCTTCACGAAGCGGATCTCCTCGTGACGGCCAGGCAGTTGCGGGAGGACCTCCTCACGGCGGCGGCGGATGAGCAACGGTTCCAGGTGTTCAGCGATGCGATTGAGATCATGATATCCTGTGACCTTGCCGTGCTCGTCGGTAGTCTGGTGTCCATGGAGGAAACGGAACAACGCGCCCAGGCGGTGCCGATCGAGGAACTCGACGATCGAATGCAGATCCTCGAGGCGGTTCTCGAGCGGCGTGCCGGTGAGCACGATGGCCAGCGGCGCCGACAAGCGCTTGAGGGCCTGTGCCGCCCGCGTGCGCCAGTTCTTGATCTTCTGCGCCTCGTCGACCACCAACAGGTCCGGAGCCCACGCGTCGACCTGCTCGCGATCACGCACCACCACGTCGTAGGTGGCGATGCGCACCTCGGGTCCCGCGCGTGCCCAAATCCGCCGTCGGACGGCTTGGTTGCCGACCACCACCTCGCATCCCCAGCCGGCGAAGCGCTCGATTTCCATCTGCCACTGGTACGCCAGGGAAGCCGGACAGACCACCAGCACGCGCTGCACCACGCCCAGGCGCTTCAGCAAGGCCGCTGCGGCGATGGCCTGCACCGTCTTACCCAGGCCCATCTCGTCGGCGATGATGGCTCGGCCGGCCATCGCGGCGAAGAACGCGCCCTCGCACTGGTAGGGCGCCAGAGTGGTCTTCAGCAGTCGGCCGAAGATGCGGCTCCGCGCTCCAGCTGGGCAGAGCCCGCCCAACGCCGTTCGGCGCCGTCGGATCTCGCGCAATTGCGCAAGATGCGCATCGCCATCGGGGTAGCGACGCACCTCGTGGCCGTGCGCCCGGGCGACCCGGCAGAGTCGCGATAGACGGTCCTCGGCGCCGGGACGCAGGGACCCGCGCTCGTCGAACAGCTTCGCGGCCAGATCCCGCACCCGGGCGGGACAGTCGCTGCCCACGCGGAAACGCAGTTCGCGGCGCGCTCCGTAATGCAGATGGACCTCGGAGAACGGTGGATGCCACCCAGCTTTCAGCGCGCGCTTTCCGACCTTGCGCTCCAGCTTCCCGAGCACGAATTCCACGTGCTTGCAGGTGCCCAGTGCGTTGGTGGCGAAGTCTGGGCAGGAGCAGAAGTTGTCCCCACGCCCGATCCCGCGTACGGCCACCCGGTATTTCGTGCCCTTTTCACGGTTGGTGACCCGGAACTCGGAGAATACGGGCTCGTCACCGAGGTTCTCCCAGGCGAAGCGTTGGCTGCGTCCGAATTCCCGGCGCAATGCCGCCTGCCAGGCATCGAGGTCCATCTCGAGCGGCTTGCGGTACCGGGACAGGACGATGCGGGGCGTCTTCGCCTTGAGCATGACCGGAATCCTGCCGGCGACCTTCGGTGAGACCAGCGTTACCGCAACTTCAGCAACTGGCTTCGTCGTCTTCACCAGCAAGCCGATCCCGCGCGCCAAGGTCGTGGCATTGATCCCGCTGGTCACCTTGTTCAAGGCATCGACCATCGAGTTGGTAAGCGAGGGACGCACTCTTCGCGGAAAGCCCATTGGCATAGTATTCGGCGCGGGTGTATACCTTTGTAAGGTTGTGCCCCCTCATCCCGGATCCAAACCATGCACCCCACGAACCCCCTGCGCGCGACCGTTGCCGGCCAGACCCTGCTGGCACCGCGGCACATCTGCTGCTTCTTCGACTCGCGCGCCCAGCAGTACGAGGTGCTCGCGCCGTACATCGCCGAAGGCTTGGACCAGGGCGAGAAGGTGCTGAACGTCCTCGATGAACACCTCATCGACG
>JACDEN010000756.1 GCA_013816415.1 Planctomycetota bacterium | reverse complement strand
CACCGAGGCCGCCGACCACCTGCTGGCCGCGCGGCGCCTGACCCCGGCGGATCGCGAACGCATCCGCGCCCATCTCGCCTCCGGCTGACTTCCCTCCGAGCGTCTGGGCATCCGGCTCGTTGATGAAGGCCGGCTTGACTGCGGCCGCTGGTCGGGATCGTCGCTGTTCCGCCGCGAGGAGCCGCTGATGCCTGCATCGCCCTACCCGTTGGTCACCTGCGCGTTCGCGCTCCTGGCGCTCGCCGGGAACAGCCGCGCCGCGGAGACCTACCAGGTGGTCTCCGTACCCGACGCCGATCATGTCGTCGTCCTCTACCGCGGCCTTCCGGTGAACGTCGCCCTCGCGCATCTGGAGGCGCCGGCCGACGCCGCCGGACGCACGGCCTGCCAGCAGCGCCTGACGCGGATGGTCAACGGGAAGAAGGTCGAGGTGCTGTACACCCCGAACTTCGGCACCGATGCCAGCGGCGGCGCACGCGTGCAGCTGGTGCTCGACAAGACCAACGTCAACGAGGAGCTGGTGGCGACCGGTCTCGCGCGCTACCAGGCCGCAGCGAAATCCGAGCCACTGTTCGAGAACCGCATCAAGGCCGCGCAGGACAAGGCGAAGAAGGATCGCTCGGGCGTGTGGGGCGCGAGCGCTCCCGCCGATGCTCCGGCGCCGGTGGCCGCGGTGGTGATCGCGCCGGCGAAACCTGCGGCGCCCGTCGCCGAGGCCCCGCGCCCGACCGGACCGTTCTGCTCCGAGCTGGACAACACCTACTATTTTGCGACCGGCAGCCCCGCGGTCGCCAGCGTCAATCCCCAGCGCCTGGTGTTCTATGCCGATGAGGCCGCCGCCAAGCGCGCCGGCAAGCAGCCCAGCCCGGCGGTGGTCGACATCCCGAGCGACGGCACCGAAGGCAGCGCCGACAAGATCTTCGCCGACGGCAAGGATATCTACGCCCAGGCGATCGCCGCCGGCAACACCTCGAACCGCGACGTGCTCTACGAGAAGGCGTTCGTCGTGCTGTCGAAGGCGATGCAGGTGTACTCGCCGCTGGTCGAGAAGCGCCCGGACGACGAGCGCCTCGCCGAGAAGCTGCGCGAATGCATGCAGCTGCGCTACGGATCGGTGAAGCAGCGGCGCTTCCAACATTAGAGCAACATTAGAGCAACATTGACCAACATTGACCAGCATGGATCAGCATCGTTCGGCAGCGACATGACCAGCAGCCCACTCCGAAGGAATCCCATGACCACCGCCCGCATCTCCACCGCGCTCGGCCTGCTGCTGGCGATGCTGCTCTCCGGCTGCGCCGAGAACCGCGATCCGCAGAACCCAGCCGCTGCGCATGGCGACGACGCCACGGCGGTGATCGCGGCCAAGCGCATCCGCGTGGGGGTCAAAGCCGACACCCCGCCGTTCGGCTCGAAATCCGGCGAGACCTACATCGGATTCGACATCGACATCGCGCTGGCGGTGGCCAAGCAGCTGGAGTCCATCCTCAAGACCCCCGCCCTCGAGGTCGAATTCGTGCCGGTGACCAGCCACAACCGCATCGAGAAGCTGCTCGCCGGTGAGGTCGACATGCTGGTCGCGTCGATGACCATCACGCGCTACCGCGACCAGGTCCAGAACCTCGATTTCACCGTGCCGTATTTCCAGGATGGGCAGTCGCTGCTGGTGCTGAAGGATTCGCCGATCCAGAGCTACCAGGACCTGGCTGGGCGGAGCGTGGGCTGCGTGCGCGGCAGCACCAGCTCGTGGTATCTCAACCAGGTCGCTCCCGACTGCAAGCCGACCAAGTACGAGGATTTCCCGTCGCTGTTCGCCGCGCTCGACGCCGGACAGGTCGACGCCGCCACCAGCGACCTGCTGATCCTGATGGGACGGATGCGCTCGGCAAAGGATCCGGCGGCGTACCGCATCGCCGGCGACCGCTTCACCACCGAGCCCTACGGCATCGCGGTGCGCGAGAACCAGTCGACCTGGCGCGACTCGCTCAACGAGGCCATCCAGCAGCTGTGGGAGAACGGTCGCTGGCGGGTGATCGCGGACACCTGGTTCGGAGCGCAGTCAGCGTATCCGACGCAGCTGAATTTCGGGATCACGCCGTATCCGAAGTGAGCTGGTTGGTGGTTGGTGGTTGGTGGTTGACCACAAACCACAAACCACAAACCACAAACCACCAACCACCAACC
>JACDEN010000755.1 GCA_013816415.1 Planctomycetota bacterium | reverse complement strand
CCAGCACCACCTTGCGGTCCATGAGACGGAAGTCGCCGGTGTCGACCGGGATCCTGGTCTTGGCGACGGCGTTGAAGACGCGGTAGAAGAGCAGCGCGGTCATGCGTTTCAGGAGCGGATCCTGGGCGCGGTCGCTGCGCACGGCGTAGACCACCTCGTATCCCTCGCGCCATTTTTCGATCAGCTGCGCGATGACCTCCGGCGGATCCTGCAGATCGGCGTCGAGCGGAACCACCGCGCGGCCGTCGCAGATGTCCAGTCCGGCGGTGAGCGCGATCTCCTTGCCGAAGTTGCGCGACAAGTCGACCACGCGCACGAGCACCGGCGGATGACGGCGCGCACGCTCGAGCACGCGCGCGAGTGTGTCGTCGGTGCTGCCGTCATTCACGCATACGATCTCGCAGTGCAGGCCGGTCGCGGACAGCACCGGCACCAGCCGATCGAACAGCGCATCGATGCCTGCCGCCTCGTTGTGCATCGGGATGACGATCGATAGGTCGATGGCCAGGGGCGGCGGTGGGGTTTCGCCGGGTGGCATGGTGCGAGGTTAGGAAACGATGCGGGCGCTGATAGGGGGATGGATGGTTCTGGGTTCTGGGTTCTGGGTTCTGGGTTCTGAGTACTGGGTTCTGGGTTCTGAGGGCTGACCGAATGCCGGACCCGAATGGCATGCTGTCTGATGTTGGCTCAGAACGAAGAACGGAGAACGGAGAACGAAGAACTCAGAACCAACAACCCTCCCTCTACCTCCACACCAGATGGATGCCGATCGCGATCAGCGCCAATCCCCCTATGATATCCATGTGGTCGGAGGCGAACGCGCCGAAGCGGCGGCCGGCATACACCGACAACCACACCAGCACGATGGTGATCGAGAGGATCATGCCGACCGCCCACGCCAGCGTCACATCGAACAGCGGCAGGCTGACGCCGACCGCGAGCGCATCGATGCTGGTGGCGAGCGCGAGCACCATCAGCGCGCGGCCCGAGAACGGATCCGCGCCCGCCCCCCGCGCCCCGGGCTCGCGATGGAAGATGCCTTCCCAGATCATCTTCACGCCGATGCCGGCGAGCAGCGCGCAGCCGATCCAACCGCCCCAGGCCGCGGCGGAGCTCTTGAGCAGCGAACCCACCACCCAGCCGATGATCGGCATCACGCCCTGGAAGACCCCGAATGCGAGCGCCATGGCGACCGCGTCGCGCGGACGGAAACGAGGATGGGCGCAGCCCTGGATCATCGCCACCGCGCATGCATCCATGGCGAGGCCGCAGGCGAGCACGACCAGTGCGATCAGCGACATGCGATCTCAGTCGTATGGATGCGACGCGGCCGGGGTCCCGCGCGCCGGGAGTGGCGGAAAGGGGGGGATTCGAACCCCCGAGTGCCTTTCGGCACTATCGGTTTTCGAAACCGACGCATTCAGCCGCTCTGCCACCTTTCCATCGGATTCCAGCGCGGAGGCGACACGGTAGCGGACCCCCCTATGACGGCAAGCGTCGGCGCGGGCACGCTCGCAGCTGCTAGGCGACGGCCCGTTCGACCTCTTCATGGTGGACCTTGGGATCGACCTTCGCCCACACCTCTTTGATCTTTCCATCCGGCCCGATGAGCACGCTCGAGCGGCTGGTGGTCCGGCCGCCCTCGGGCAGCACGCCGTAGGCCTTGGCCAGCGCCTGGTCCTGGTCGACCAGCAGATCGAACGGCAGGTTGAATTTTGTGATGAACGCCTGATGGCTCGCGGCGTCGTCGAGGCTGGCGCCGAGCACCACGGTGTTCTTCAGCTTGGCCTGGTGGTCGCGCAGATTGCACGCCTCGATGGTGCAGCCGGGCGTGTCGTCCTTGGGATAGAAATAGAGCAGCACGTTGCGCCCCGCGAAATCCTGCAGGCGTACCGCCTTGCCATTCTGGTTGACGATGCCGTCGGGCCAGGGAGCGGGGGAACCGATGGCAGGAAGGGGCATGGTGATCTCGTTGGTTCGCGGATGCAGGTCGACACGAAGTGGACGACGCGGCGGCGTCCGAGCAACGACCATCGCGGCGCCCTTCTTCAGCTATGCGCTATCCGCTCTCTGCGATCCGCCGTCCGCCATCCGCCGCCAACCTCCGGCCCTGCGCTCACCGCTCGCCGAGCAATCCGTTGCGGACGGTCATCATCCCCTGCGCGACGGCGCGGTTGGCACACGCCTGCG
>JACDEN010000754.1 GCA_013816415.1 Planctomycetota bacterium | reverse complement strand
CTCTCGGCCTACCTCGACGCGCTCGGCGCCGCCGGCTTCGGCGTGATCGCCGCCGACGAGCTGTGCAGCCACCGCCGCGGCACCAAGGGCCCGCGCTTCGGCGCCGAAGACCGCGCGATGAAGGAATTCCCGCTGTTCCTGGTGCTGACGGCGGTGCGCCTGCCCTGAGGCCCGCCATCGGCCAGCAACCAGCCCTGCGCGAGACGGCCCTCCACCCCTCCCGTAGAAGCTTGTCCCGTCGCAGCTGCCGGCGTCCGCTGGAGAGCGCAAGCTCACGGTGGAGGACCGCCCATGACCTCGCCGCTTTCCGCAGGCACCTCAGGACGCATGCAGCCGATCTGGCTGACCACCGCCGAACTGCCGAAGTTTCCCCATCTCACGCGCAACCTCGATACCGACGTGTGCATCGTCGGCGCCGGCATCGCCGGTCTCACCACCGCCTATCTGCTGGTTCGCGCCGGGCGGCGGGTGGTCGTGCTCGAAGACGGTGACATCTGCAGCGGCGAAACCGGGCGCACCTCGGCGCACCTCTCCAACGCCCTCGATGATCGCTATTTCGAACTCGAGCATCTGCACGGCCTGGACGGCGCGCGCCTGGCCGCCGAGAGCCACACCGCCGCCATCGACCTGATCGAGGACATCGTCGCCAAGGAGGCGATCGACTGCGAATTCGAGCGCGTCGACGGCTACCTGTTCATTCCGCCCGGCGAGTCGCTCGAGATCCTCGAGCGCGAGATCAGCGCGACCCATCGCGCCGGCCTCACCGGCGTGCGCTGGGTCCCGCGCGCGCCGCTGGGCACCTTCGAGACCGGGCGCGCTCTGTGTTTTCCCCGCCAGGCGCAGTTCCATCCCATCAAGTACCTGGCGCGCCTCGCGCAGATCATCACCGACGCGGGCGGGCAGATCTTCTGCCGCACCCATGCCGAGGACGTCCACGGCGGCAGCCCCGCGCGCGTGCTGGCGAAGGGCGGCCATGTCGTCACCGCGGGATCGGTGATCATCGCCACCAACACCCCGATCAACGACCGCGTCGTCATCCACACCAAGCAGGCGGCGTACCGCTCGTACGTCATCGGCGCGCGCGTCCCCGCGGGTTCGATCCCGAAGGCGCTGCTGTGGGATACTCCGGATCCCTACCATTACGTGCGCGTGAAGACCATGGGCGGACCGGGCAGCGAGGCGTCGTACGACGTGCTGATCGTCGGCGGCGAGGATCACAAGACCGGTCAGAAGGACGACGCCGAGATGCGCTACCGTCTGCTCGAGATGTGGGCGATGGAGCGCTATCCGATGATCGAGCGCATCGAGTTCCGCTGGTCGGGCCAGATCATGGAGCCGGTCGATTGCCTGGCCTTCATCGGGCACAATCCGTGGGACGATGAGAACGTCTACATCTGCACCGGCGATTCCGGCAACGGGCTCACCCACGGCACCATCGCCGCGATGATCAACAGCGATCTCATCCTCGGGCGCGACAACCCGTGGTCGAAACTCTACGATCCGCGGCGGCGCTCGCTGAAATCAGCCGGCGACTTCGCGAAGGAGAACCTCAACGTGCTGCCGCAGTACGCCGACTGGCTGACCCCGGGAGAGGTCAAGGAGCCGTCGCGCATCCCGCGCGGCAGCGGCATGGTGCTGCGCAAGGGCCTGACCAAGGTCGCCGTGTTCTGCGACGACAAGGGCGCCTGCCACGAGTGCTCGGCGGTCTGTCCGCACCTCGGCTGCATCGTGTCGTGGAATTCCGGCGAGAAGACCTGGGACTGCCCCTGTCACGGATCGCGCTTCGACGCCTACGGCGCGGTCATCAACGGACCCGCGAACTCGAACCTCGGCTCGGCGCCCGACGCGTCGGGTCGCTTCCCCACCGTCGCCTCGCCGAAACGCGACGCGTCGAAACCGCAGCCGAAACCGGTGCGCACCTAGCGACGGCATCGCTCAGCGCCAAGGCACCATCGGATTGAGGTGGCGGCCCAGGACGACCTCGGGCGGGTAATCCGCGGCGGGCATCGCCGGCTTGAGCGTCCAGCACTGCCGTTCGGCGTGCGCGAGGATCTCCGCCTGGTTGTAAGCCGGTCCATGCACCGCCCACTCGCGGTAGGTGCGGATGCGTCCGAGGGCCTCGGCCACTCCCGGGGCGTCGGCGATCGCGCGGCGCGCCTCCCCCGCCTCGCCGCCGAGCGCCGCGCAGGAC
>JACDEN010000753.1 GCA_013816415.1 Planctomycetota bacterium | reverse complement strand
GCGTGGGGTCGAAGCCGCGCGCGGCGCCCGGTTCGCGCAAGGCAGCCGCCAAGAAGCGCTGACCAGGCGCGCCCTGGAGGCGTGGATGAGATGTGGAAGCCGTACGCCTTAGCAGGACCACGGCGCCCCTTCCGCCATACACCACCTCCTGGTTGCCGTGTCCAACAACGTCCCCAATCCATCACAGCGCCTGTCCGTGGCAGCCGTCCAGCGCGCGCGATCGCTGGTGGGCGGACTGATGAACGTGCTGCCGGCGCGGCGGTTCGGCGAGCAGCCGACCGAGCGCGTCCCGTCGGAAGAGGACCACCCGCTGCGCGCGGAGCTCTACAGCCGCGACCAGCTCGCGCGGCATTTCCGCGAGCTCTCCGGCTGGCACCGGGTGATCGCCGGACGCCGGCAGCGCGACCAGCTGCTCGAGCGGCTCGACGACAACGAGCGCGTGTTGACGGAAGCCTACGAGCTGATCGCCAAGGCGGTCAGCAGGAAGCGCCGCATCGCCCCGGCCGCGGAGTGGCTGCTCGACAATTTCTACCTGATCGAGGAGCAGATCCGCATCGCGCGGCGCCACTTTCCCAAGTCCTACAGCCGCGAGCTGCCGAAGCTCGGCAACGGCCCGCTCGCAGGCTTCGCGCGGGTATATGCCCTCGCCTATGAACTGATCATCCACGTCGACGGGCGCGTCGACGTGACCAGCCTCAGCGAGGCGGTCGCCGCCTACCAGAGCGCCGCGCCGCTGAAGCTCGGCGAGCTGTGGGCGGTTCCGATCATGCTGCGACTGGCGCTGATCGAGAACCTGCGCCGGGTTGGCGCGATCATCGCCGCCGGCCGCCGCGAGCGCGATCGCGCCGACGCCTGGGCCGACCGCCTGCTCGATCTGGCCGAGCATCACCCCGGCCAGCTGATCGTCGCGCTCGCCGAGCTCTCCCAGGCCAAGGATCCACTGTCGCCCGCATTCGTCGCCGAGCTCGCCCGCCGGATCCAGGGGCGGCACCAGGCGCTGACCCTGGTGGTCAGCTGGATCGAGCAGCGGCTCTCCGAGACCGGCCAGTTCATCGAGGGCCTGATCCAGGCCGAGAACCAGAGCCAGGCCGCCGATCAGGTGTCGGTCGGAAACTCGATCGGCAGCCTGCGTTTCCTCGGAGCGACCGATTGGAGCGAGTTCGTCGAGGGACAGAGCGTGGTCGAGCAGACGCTGCGCGGCGATCCCGCCGACGTCTACAGCGACATGGATTTGGCGACCCGCGACCGCTACCGCCACGTCGTCGAGCGCATCGCCAAGCGCGGCCGGTCGAGCGAGCAGGAGGTGGCCGCGCTCGCCGTCTCCCTGGCCAGCAAGGGCGTGGCGGTCCACGGCGACCACCGCGAACGCCATGTCGGCCGCTACCTCATCGAGGACGGGGTCCAGCGTCTCGAACAGGCGGCCGGCGCCGCGGTGCCGATCGGGAAGACGTTCCGTCGCGCGCTGCGCCGTCACGCGCTCGGGGTGTATCTCGGCGCGGTCCTGATTCCCACCTTGGCGGCATCGGCATGGGTGCTGTGGCAGATGTCCGGCCCGTCTGCCGATTCCTGGTCCGCCTCGGATATCTGCTGGTCGGCGGCGCTGTTCCTGCTCGCCTTGGTGGTGGCGTCGCAGGCGGCGGTCTCGGTGGTGAACTGGCTGTGCGGCGTGCTGGTGCCGCCGCGTCTGCTGCCGCGGCTCGATTACGCCGCGGGGATCCCCAGCGACCACCAGACCCTGGTCGCAGTGCCGTGCATGCTCACCAGCGGACAGACGATCGACGATCTGATCGACGGCCTGGAAGTGCGGTACGTGGCCAACCGCGATCCCAATCTCTACCTCGCGCTGATCACCGACTTCGCCGATGCCGACAGCGAGCACATGCCCGATGACGAGGCGCTGGTCGCGCGCGCGCGCGCCGGCATCGAGGCGCTCAACGCCAAGCATGCGGCCGGCGACCGCCCCAGCGTGTTCTTCCTGTTCCACCGGCCGCGGCTGTGGAATCCGCGCGAGAAGCGCTGGATGGGGCGCGAGCGCAAGCGCGGCAAGCTGTCGGACTTCAACCGCGCCCTGCGTGAGGAGCACGAGCCCGGCCAACCGATCGCCGGCTTCAGCGACGTGGTCGGCGACACCACGCTGCTCGCGCGGATCAAGCACGTCATCACCCTCGACGCCGACACCCAGCTGCCGATGGATGCCGCG
>JACDEN010000752.1 GCA_013816415.1 Planctomycetota bacterium | reverse complement strand
GGGCCACGGCGCCAGTTCGCGCGACGCGATGACCGACCTCACCGCTGCTGAAGCGCTTGCGGTCGCTCCGCTCCTGGTCGCCAGCTTCTTCTTCGGCTTCTATCCCGCGCCGATCAGCGATCGCGCCGGCCGCGTCGCCGAGGAGCTCGGCGCTGCGGCGCGCGTCCACTCGCTGACCGTGCCGCTCGACGCGAAGACCGCCACTGCCCCCGCACCCCGGCCCTGATCGATCATGCACTCCACCGACCTGCTTCCCTTGTTGATGCCCGTGCTGCTGGTGCTCTGCGGCGCGCTCGTCGTGCTCGGGTCCGAGCCGTTCCTGCAGCGCGCGGCCAAGCACGCGTGGCTGCCGTGGATCGCCGCGGTCATGCTGGTGGCGGCCGGCGTCGCCCAGGCGCTCGTGCCCCAATTTGGCGGCCTCGGCCATCTGCACGGCATCTTCGCCATGGACACCGCGCGCCTGTGGCTGTGCGAGGCGATCATCGCCTCGACGCTGTGCGCGCTCGCCGGTCTGCAGCAGACGCTCGCGCGCGATGACTACGCGGGCGGCGAGCCCTACGCCCTGACCATGTTCGCGGCCGTCGGCGCGATGCTGATGACCATGGCCAACGATTCGCTGAGCCTGTTCGTCGCGTTGGAGGTCACCAGCCTCAGCGTCTATGCGCTGGTCGGCCTGCGCCGGCACCGCCCCGAATCGAACGAAGGCCTGTTCAAGTATTTCGTGATGGGCGCGGTGTTCAGCGCCATCTACCTCTATGGAGCGGCGCTCACCTACGGCTCGACCGGCTTCACCCAGTTCGGCCATGCGGCGATCGGCGGGCGCGGCGGATTGTTCATGCTCGGCCAGCTGCTGATCATCATCGGCCTGCTGTTCAAGATCGGCGCGGTGCCCTTCCACTTCTGGAGCCCCGACGCCTACACCGGCGCGCCGGCGGCGATCACCGGATTCATGGGCGCGGTGGTCAAGGTCGGCGGCATCGCCGCGCTCGGCGCCATCTGGCTGAACCTGGTGGCGGTCACCGGCCACACCCATCCCGGCGGCGTGCTCGGGCTCGACGCCTCGGTTGCGGTTGGCGCCGCGGCGAAGTCCGGGCTGCGCAACTACCAGCTGATCCTGATGTTCCTCGGGCTGCTCAGCGTGATGCTCGGCAATTTCAGCGCGCTCAAGCAGACCAGCGTGCGGCGGCTGATCGCATTCAGTTCGGTCGCGCACACCGGCTACATGCTGCTCGCCTTCGCCATCCCCTCGGTCGGCGACACGTTGTCGCTCGGCGCGGTGTGGTTCTACCTGGTCGGTTACGCCATCGCGACCGCGGGCGCGATGTCGGCGATCGCCGCCATGGCCGGACCCGAGGACGCCAACGACACGCTCAGCGGCCTCGCCGGTCAGGGTCGCGCCTCGCCGATCCACGGCCTCGCCCTCACGATCTTCATCGCGAGCTTCGCCGGCGTCCCGCCGACCGCGGGATTCCTCGGAAAATTCCTGGTCTTCAGCGACCTCGTCGCCAAGGGCTGGTGGATGGTCGCGGTCTTCGCCATGGTGATGGCGGTGGTGGGCGCAGCCTATTACCTGCGCCTGGTGATCGCGATCTGGGCGTCGCCGGGCAAGGATCGCGTCGTGACCGGACCGAACGTGATGGGCAACTGGGCGATCGCCGGCGCCGCGATCGCGACCGTGGTCCTGATCTCGTTCCCGGGCGCGCTGTACCGGACCAATTCCTCGCACGGGGCCGGCGACAGCGACAAGGTTTCGGTCTCCTCTCCAGCGCCGACCGCTGCGCCGATTCCCGCGCGCATCCCACCGCAATAGCCCGCGCATGACTCCGCCCAGGCCCCCAGCCAGCGCGGGCGCTCCGGAACCGGTCGCGCGCACCCATGTCCGCACCCATGTCCAGACCATCCGCGTCCGCTACGCCGAGAGCGACCAGATGGGCTTCGCGCATCACGCCGCCTACGTGGTCTGGCTCGAGGAGGCGCGCATCGCCTGGCTGCGCGCGGTCGGCGCCAGCTACCGCGATCTCGAGGCCTCTGGAGTCCTGATGCCGGTGATCGAGTGCTCGATCCGCTACCGCAAGAGTTTGCGCTTCGACGATCTCGCCGAACTCGAGACCGCGATCGCGGTGCTTGGCCCGAGTCGGCTGTCCTTCACCACGGTGGTGCGCCTTGACGGCGCCGTGTGCGCCGAGGGCACGGTCACGATC
>JACDEN010000751.1 GCA_013816415.1 Planctomycetota bacterium | reverse complement strand
ACTCCACCCAGCGTCGGAGCGGCCGGCGGCGGCGACTGCCGTCCTTCAGGTCGCAACGGCGCCTGAGGCTGGCGCGGATCGCCGACCGGCCGCGCCACCGGCGGAACGCCGCGCTGCGGGACCTGTTGCTGCGGCGTCTGGGGCGGCTGATACCTCGGCTGCTGCTGTTGGGAAAATCCGCTGCCAGGCACCGGCGGGAGCGGCTGCGGAGGCATCACGCGGGAGACATAACGCGGATCATTGGCCAGCCGCGGCGGCGCAGCCGGGACCTGGGGAGCCTGCGGCACCGGTGTGTGGAAACCGGAAACGAATCGCTGATCGGTCTGCCGCGGCGGCACGGGCGGTGTCGCGGCGTGCGGTGGCTGACGCGACGACGGCACCGCGGTCGGCTTGTATTCGCCGGTGTCCGGCGGACCGCCGGTGGCGCGACGGTGCTGGCTGGTGCTGTTCTCCGGCGTTGGCGGCTGCGCGTGGCGCGCATGCGATGCGGTGCGGAACGCGGCCGCGCGCGATTGCCGCATGGTGGCGAAGTCGAGCACCTGTCCGAGATGGACGGTGTCGATCGGCTTGGCGAGCACCGCGATGCAGCCGAGCCGCTGCACGTCCTCGCTGAGCCGCGCGATCATCTCCGCGTTCCCGGTCATCAGCGCCACATCGATCGGATCCTTCGCCCGCCGCAGCTCCTTGATCATGCTCAGGCCATCGAGCAGCGGCATGGTGATGTCGGCGATCACCAGGTCATGCGGATCCTGCGCTCGCCGCCGGCTGTCGATGGCGTTCATCGCCTCGATGCCGTTGCCGGCGGTGTCGACCCGGTGGCCCATCGACTCCAGCACCTGCTTGAAGTAGCCGGTGATGTGCGGCTGGTCGTCGACGACGAGGAGGTGGAGCGGAGTGGGCATGGTGTCGCCGGCCGTGACAGCCGTACGCATGGAAGTATAGCACTAATTGATGTAAAAACATGGGTTAGGTCAGAACCGGCGCTCGGTTCACCCCCATGTTCATGTGCGACAGAAAATCGGAATTGGAGCGTCTCTGATCGCAGAGCCTTTGTCGGATCGCCATTACACTGCCCCACTCGAGCTCTTAGAAGTCATCTACCCCTGCCAACGGAGCCCACATGCGACGCGCCCTCCTCGCCCTGATTGTCCTCGGCTGCACCTTGCCGATCGTGGCAGGTGAAACAGATGTTGCGGCCGCCCCGATCACCTTCGCTCCCATGGTGAAACAGGTGTCGCCGTGCGTGGTCACGGTGTTTTCCAGCCGGACCATGCACGCGCCGGGCCTGCCGGGTGGGATGGAGGATGATCCGATCATGCGCCGATTCTTCGGCGGGGGCGAGCCGCGCGGCGATCAAAAGCAGCGCGGTCTGGGGTCCGGCGTGGTGGTCCGCAAGGACGGCTACATCCTGACCAACAACCACGTGGTCGAGAATGCTGATGAAGTGAAGGTCGGGTTCGCCAAAGGCCACGAGCAGTATCTCGCCAAGGTCGTCGGCACCGATCCCAAGACCGACCTCGCCGTGCTCAAGATCGATCCGGGCAAGGTCTCGCTGCCGGTCATCGCCTTCGGCGACAGCACCAAGGTCGAGGTCGGCGATCTGGTGTTCGCGATCGGCAATCCGTTCGGCGTCGGCCAGACCGTCACCATGGGGATCGTGAGCGCGATCGGCCGCGGCGTCGGCTTGGCGGACTACGAGGATTTCCTGCAGACCGACGCCTCGATCAATCCCGGCAACTCCGGCGGAGCCCTGGTCGATTCGAACGGCCGCCTGATCGGCATCAACACCGCGATCATCAGCCCGACCGGCGCCAATCTCGGCATCGGCTTCGCGGTGCCGGCTTCGCTCGCGCACGGCATCATGGACAGCATCATCGACAAGGGGAAGGTGGTGCGGGGCTATCTCGGCGTGAACATCCAGCCGATCACCCCCGAACTCGCGAAGATGCTCGACCTGAGCTCGGACGATGGCGCCATCGTCGGCGACGTGCAGGAGAACAGCCCCGCGTCCAAGGCCGGGATCAAGCCCGAGGATGTCATCATCAGGCTCAACGATGCGAAGGTCACCGACGCGCGGCACCTGCGGCTGATGATCGCTCAGATGAATCCGGGAACCACCATCACGCTGGTCGTCCTGCGCGAGGGCAAGGAGCAGAAGATCCAGGCCACCCTCCAGGATCTCCCCGAGACGGATGATCGCAC
>JACDEN010000750.1 GCA_013816415.1 Planctomycetota bacterium | reverse complement strand
GCCCTGAGGCTGCCGCTTCCGCGCTCGTTGTGTCCGTGGGTTCCATCCCACCATGATGGACATGATGCGACGAGAACTCGGCTCCACCGGATTCCGCATCTCGATCGTCGGCTTCGGGACCTTCGCCATCGGCGGTTGGATGTGGGGCGAGCAGGACGACACTGACTCGCTCGCAGCGATAGCTGCCGCGCTCGACGCCGGCGTGAACTGGATCGACACCGCGCCCATCTACGGCTCCGGCCGCGCCGACCGCATCGTCGGACAGGCGCTCGCGCGCATCCCGCGTGACCAGCGTCCGCTGGTCTTTACCAAGTTCGGACACCGCCTTGTCGATGGACAGCGCGTGAATTGCGCCAGCCGCGCCCAGATCGTCGCTGACTGCGAGAGCGGGCTGCGCGACCTCGGGGTCGAGGCCATCGACCTCTTCCAGCTGCATTGGCCGGCTCCCGGGCCGATCGAGGAGACCGCGGCGGCGTGCGCCGAGCTGCTGCGCGCGGGCAAGATCCGCGCCATCGGGGTCTGCAACTACGACGTCGAGCAGCTGAACGCCTGGCGCGCGACCGGCGTGCCGCTGCATGCGGTGCAGATCCCGTACAGCATCTTCCGGCGTCAGGCGGCGGACACCGTCCTGCCGTGGTGCGATGAGCATGGCGTGGGATCGCTCGCCTATTCGCCCCTGCACCGTGGCATGCTGTTCGGCACCTGGACACCCGACAAGTCGTTTCCTGCCGGCGACCACCGCGCCGAACGCCCCGACTTCCGCGGCCGGCGTTTCCAGCGCTATCTGCAGGCGGTCGACGAGCTGAGGACGATCGCCGCCGTCGACGAGCTCTCGGTCGCGCAGCTCGCGATCGGAGCCATCGTCTGCACCCAAGGGCTCAGCGGCTGCATCGTCGGCGCGCGCAATGCGCAGCAGGGGGCCGCGCTGGGCGATCTCGGCATGCCGGTGTCGGCGAAGCAGCTCGAGCAGGTGGACGGCGTGCTCGCGCGGCTGGACGCCGACCTCGCCGTAATCGGCGAGGGGTGACGCGCGGCTGATTTGCCGCTTCGCGTCCGGCGGCGGTCCCCTAGAAGGGCGCGATGCCATCGATCCTCCGCCTGCTCGCGCTCACCTCTCTGGTTCTGCTCGCACACTGGTGCACGGCTGCGGATGACTCGGTCGCTCCCGCCGACCCGCTGGGCAAGATGGCCGAGAAGCAGCCGCCGCCCGCGCCGGCACCCGCACCCGCAAAGGGCGCGGTGACGCCCACGGTCAACACGGTGTGGCTCGCCGAATTGCGCGCCTTCTGCGCCGAGCACCAATGGGCGATCGTCGAACAAGGGAAGGGCAATCTGCGCGCCATGCTCATCGCCGGTGCGACGGTCGCTGACTTCGACAAGGGGCTGACGCTCGGCAATCAGGCGCTCGACGGCCTCGAAGCGTGGACCGGCGGTCAGATCATCTTCACCACCAAAGCGCCCAAGCCCGAGGACATCTACTGGATCTGCATTTTCGCCACGCCCGATCAGGTGACGGCTTGGATCGATCGCATGCGCACGAAGGGCCTGTCGGGGCCGCCGATCGGCGACGACCTGATGAAGAAGCTCCTCGCCTTCCCGGGAGCGCGTACCTATTTCACCCATGTCGCCCACATCGGACCGATCTTCCAGAACTTCGCGGTCTACTGCGGCAGCTGCATGGGCATGGACGGCTACTACCAGGCGCGCGGGATCTACCGCGGTCCGACCTGGATGCGCGAGGGGATGGCCGCCGAGCTGCAGCGTACCCTCTGCCAGAAGATCCTGTGCACCACCATCGCCTACGAGGAGAAGGGCTTCCCGATGAGCGAAAGCTGGGCGCGCGACGTCGCCAAGCTGATCAAGGCTGGCGACCGCCAGGTGCGTCCGGCGACCGAGCTGATGCGGCTGAAACTCGACTCGCTCGCCAACGTGCAGTATCAGCAGATGTGGAGTCTATGCAGCTTCGTACGGTCGATCAGCGGAGCGAAAAAGGGCGCCGACAACAAATTCTTTCGGCTGATCGAGTCCACCGCATCTGGCACCGACAGCGACGTCGCCATGAAGGCGATCTTCAAGCTCGTCGATCCGGCGTTCAGCAAGAGCTGGTGCGAATGGGCGGCGGGACAGAAATGAACTGCTGTCTGCTCAGGGGCTTTGCCCCTACGGCCCTGTGGGCCTACCCCCGGGCTTTGTCGGGGCTCGGTTT
>JACDEN010000749.1 GCA_013816415.1 Planctomycetota bacterium | reverse complement strand
CCGCATCCTGCTAGCGATCAAAAAACCCGGCGCGACCTGCGGTCGCTATTTTGCCGGGTTTTTTGATCGTCGACTTTCTACATTCAGGGGGCAGACGCCCCCTGAAACCCCAGCAGGGTGCTTTTTCAACTCCCTGCTCGACCTAAAACCTAGACCTCGACCTCGACCACGCCTTCGACGACGCGGACCGGATAGGTTCCGACCTTGACGCCGGACGGTCCGCGCACGACCTCGCCGGTGGTGAGGCTGAAGGTCCACCCGTGCCCGATGCACATCACCTGGCCGTCGTGCACCGGCCCCTGCACCAGGCTGACGCCGGCGTGCGGGCACATGTCCTTGAGTGCATACCACGCGCCGGCGTGGCGGTAGACCCCGATGCGGCGCGCGCCGACGCGAGCGAGGCGGCCGCCGTTCTCAGGCCATTCGGAGGCGTTGCCGACGGCGGTCCACGCCGGTCCGGCTGGAACAGGGGCTGGGCTGGCGGGGACGGGGTCGGTCATGGGCAGGCTCCGGATCGGACGCGCGGTATGAGCTCTGGCGGCGGATCATCAGGCTTTTCTCACGAAACCAAGGTGCCTCGGATCGACGGCCCCCTGCGAATCCGAACGGGTATGGGTGCCGACGCTGGCGGTGCGACGCTCGGCTGACGACGCGACCAGACTGCCGACCAGCAGCTGGTTCTGCAGTTCCCACCCGCTGCGATCGCGGAAGTCCCCGCGCGCCTGGTGGCTGAGCCAGAATGCGAGGCTGCGCCGCGCGACCGCGAGTTCGGACGCCGTGCGCTCGATGCCAACCTGGCGCCACATCAGCGCGCGCAGGCTGCGCACCAGGTCGGGAACATCCAAGCCTTCGGGCGTGGGCTCCGGCTTGGGCGATGAGATGCGCACGCGGCCAGGAGGCTTTCCCGCGCGGCCGGCGTCGATGCCAGAGCGCATGCCCATCACCAATCCTTCGAGGATGCTGTTCGACGCCAGGCGGTTCGCGCCGTGCAGGCCGGTACACGCAACCTCGCCAGAGGCCCACAATCCGCCGAGCGAGGTCGCGCCGCGCTGATCGGTGATGATGCCCCCGCAGTGATAATGCGCGCTGGGATGCACCGGCATCCACGCCGTGGTGATGTCGATGCCGAGCTTGGCGCAGGCCTGGAAGATGGTCGGGAAGCGGCCGCGTAGGAATTCGGCGCCAAGGTGGGTGGCGTCGAGCCATACGTGCGGGAAGCCGGTGCGCCGGATCTCGGCGATGATCGCTCGGGTCACCACATCGCGCGGCGCCAGCTCGGCGTCGGGGTGGTAGCGCGGCATGAAGCGCTCGCCCTCGTGGTTTTTCAGCACCGCGCCTTCGCCGCGCATCGCCTCGGTGATCAGCAGGCGCGCGCCGCCGGCGATGTAGAGCGTGGTCGGATGGAACTGCATGAACTCGAGGTCGGCCAGTTCGGCGCCGGCGCGATAGGCCATCGCCAGGCCATCGCCGGTCGCAACCGGCGGATTGGTCGACTCGCGCCAGACCCGCCCGCAGCCGCCGGTGGCGAGGATGGTCGAGCCGGCGAGCGCTGCGACCAGCTCCTCGCGGCGATGGTAGATGACGCCGACGATGCGGCTCTCGTCGTCGCTGAGCAGATCGACGGCGAACGCGTTCTCGATCACCGTGATGCGCGGATGGGCCGCAGCCGCGGCCGCGAGGCTGCGCACGATCTCGGCGCCGGTCGAGTCGCCATTGGCGTGCAGGATCCGGCGCGCGCTGTGTCCACCCTCGCGCGTCAATGCCAGCGCTCCCTGCTCGCTGCGGTCGAACAGGCAGCCGTGCTTGCGCAGCAGCTCGATCGATTCCGCGGCGGCGCCGAGGATGTCGCGCACCACGCCCTCCTCGCACAGCCCAGCGCCCGCCGCCAGGGTGTCGCGTACATGCAGCTCGACATTGTCCAGGGGCTCGCGCTCGTCGTTTCCCAGCACCACTGCTACGCCGCCCTGCGCCCACGCGGTGTTGCTGTCGGTCATCGACCCCTTGGCGAGGACCAGCACCTCCTTGCCTTCGTCAGCGGCGGCGATCGCCGCGCACAGGCCGGCGACGCCGCCTCCGACCACCAGCACGTCGGCTTCGAGATGCGGCCGCCGGCGCAGGTCGAAGCCGAGCAGGTAGCGCGACGCGTCTGGGCCGGGACGGATGTCGGTGAGCATGCGCGATGATCCCCTCTGCCGCGCGCCTAGCC
>JACDEN010000748.1 GCA_013816415.1 Planctomycetota bacterium | reverse complement strand
CTGGCCGCCAGCGAGGAGGAGCGCATCGTCGCCACCCTCGAGCTGATCGCGGTCGGTCCGGTCGCGATCCCGCACCTGCTCGCGCGCATGAACGACAACCGCCAGGACGAGATGCGCACCAACTGCCGCGTCGTGCTGACGCGCATGGGCTATCGCGCCGTGGTCGCCTTGAATGAGGCCCTGAAGTCGAAGGACCAGCGCCTGGTCGCGAGCGTCGCCGGGATCCTCGCCGACATCGGCGACCCCCGCTCGCTGCCGAAACTGCAGCATCTGCAGGCCCATGGCGACACCGCCGACACCTCCAAGCGCGTCATCGCCAACACCGTCGAGGCCATCGTCAAGGCCTCGAAGATGTCCGACACGCCGGCTCCCGACGGCATGTATTTCACCGAGGCGCTGCGCTATTTCCGCGACAACGACCAGGTCCACGACGAGATGGTCTCGAACGAGAGCATGATGTGGCGCTGGGACGACAAGGCCGAGGGCGACAAGAAGCTGTCGTTCGTGCGCGTGCCCCGCTACGCGTGGAACGAGCTGATGGCCGAGGAGCTGCTGTACGACGGCATGCAGGCCTACCCTGAATTCACCGCCTATTTCCCGCTGCTGGCCGCTGATTTCGCCGCCGAGGCGGTCGATGCCGTGACCCGTCTGCGCCTGGCCAAGGAAAGCACGGTTCCCGAGCAGTTCCCCGACGAGAACGTCAACGCCATCGATGAGCGCGTGAAGGCGCTCTCCGAGATGGGCAACCGCGTCAAGATGTTCGGCCCGGACCACCTCTACCGCGCCGTCCAGCAGGCGATCGTGTCCGAGCGCTACGACGTCGCCGCCTATGTCATGCGCGTGCTCGAGGATCGCTGGATCGCCCGCGCCGACCTCGGCCTGCCGACCCCCGACGAAGGCCTGACCCCGGACAAGGCCGGCACCGTCCTGTGCGCGGCGCTCGACCACCCCAACAAGGTGGTGCGCTATCAGGCCGCGATCACCCTGTCCCATCTCGATCCGTCGCTCGCATTCTTCAATGCGCAGAAGGTCGTCCCCACGCTGGCGGATGCCGTCGGCGAATGGGGCACCCGCGTGATCATGGTCGTCGACCAGGATTACCGTCAGCGCAACACCGCCCGCGAGCAGCTGCACAGCAAGGGCTACATGGTCTACACCGCGGTCGACGGCTTCGAGGCGGTCCAACGCCTCGAGGAATCGCCGATCAAGGATGCCATCATCATCGCCGGAGATCTGCTGCCCACGCTGCCGGAGAATCTCAATCCGCCGGTGAAGGACTCGAAGGGCAAGGTCGTCAACAATCCCGAAGAGCACATCGAGGCCCTGGTCGAGAAGTTCAAGAAGGATTGGCGCTCAGAGAAGACCCCGATCTTCATCTCGCTGCCCGAGGACGCCGACATCTCCCTCAAGATCCAACACGCGTTCGAAGGCAAGGTGGCCGGATTCCTCAAGAAGCCGTTCACCGCCGACGACCTCAATGGCAAGATCGAGATGGCGCTCAAGGACGCCCAGCTGCCGAACGTCAACCGCGAAGCCGCCGAAGACATCTCGCTGCGCGCGGCCATAGCCCTGCAGTTCCCGGATCCGGCGCGCACCCAGTTCAACCTCGCCCAGGCGGGCGAGGCGCTGGCGAAGACCCTCGATGCGCGCTCGGATCAGCTGCGCATCCAGACCTGCCGTGCCCTGGGCATGGCAGCGCAGTGCCCCGAAGGCGAGACCGTCAAGGTCCTGATCGCCAAGGTCACCGACGTGTACGGCGCGCAGGACGGCGTCCTGAAGCCGGAAGTGCGTTCAGCCTTCCTGTATGCGATCGGCCAGCTGAATCCCACGACCGACGCGTCGGTCGCGATCCTGATGAAGGCCCTGCAGCACGAGGACGCCGGCGTTCGCGCCGCCGCCCACGAAGCCATCGGTCACGGCAAGGGCATCGCCAACGAGCCTTTGCAGCAGTACCTCATCCAGCAACGCATGGATATCCGCGCTCCTGGCGCTGGCAAAGATCCGCTGGACGCCAAGCGCGCCGGCGACGATGCCGGAGCCAAGGCCGCACCAGATGCCGCCAAAGACGCCGAGAGCAAATAGCCTGCACCTTTCCCTGGGAGCCCGGAGCCAATGAGCACCACCGTTAAAGTTTTCATCGTCCTGATCCTGATCATGTGCCTCGGGTTCATGTTCACCACGATGACCCAGTACGCGAACCGCGAGAAC
>JACDEN010000164.1 GCA_013816415.1 Planctomycetota bacterium | reverse complement strand
CCCGAGGACATCGATGCCGAATTCGCTCACGCACCGCAGCAGATCGATCTGCCAATCCCGGCGGTGGCCGACGCCTGTCCATGCGCCAGCGGCCAGCGCGATCTCGATGCGCGTCCAGGTCCCTGGCAGCAGGTGCTGCGGGCTGTGATGCTGGAACCAGCGCCCATCCTCGTCGCGCAGGTGCACCAGGATCTGCAGTCCTTCCGGCGCCCGTGCTCCCACCCGCACGTCGAAGGCGAGCGCGTCCATGCCCGCGAGGTCGCGCGAGCGGTGGCTGACGAGATGCGCCACTCCAGGGAAGCGGACGGTCGTTTGAAAAGTCGGCGCACCGGCGGAGAGCGAACAGATCGGCAGCACGCGGGCAGCGGCCACTGACCACGGCTCCGGCGGATGCGCACTCGATGCGAACAGCGGCTGCGCACCGTGCTCGTCGGCGACGAAACGCAGCGGCAGCTGCACCGCGCGGATCGGCTGCTGCCGCGCGATGTCCTCACCGAGCCGCTGGCGGGTCGCGAGAACCGCGAGGACGGTGATCGACATCAACGCCACGGCCGCGATCGCGAGTTTGGCGCGGCGCCACGCAGCCGAATCCGGCAGGCGGATGGAGTCGAGCATCGCCAGGCCATGGCGGGTTTTGTTCCAGCGGAAGGGGTTCGACAGCAGTTCGCTGGCGGCCCGCCACGCGCCGACGCTGTGCAGGCACCACGACAGCGGGGATAGCACGGCCGCGAGCGCCAGATCCGCGCGCCGGCTGGCGACGCAGGCCACCAGGTTGATGAGCACGAACAGCAGATTGGCTGCGAGCAGCGCCATGGTCAGCACCAGCGCGGCGATCGACAACGGGCTCGCGACATCGACGACGCTCCAGCCGAGGATGAACCACAGCGCGATGACCAGCCACGAGAGGGGGTTGATGAGCTGGATGAGCGGCTGTCCGCCGACCTGGAGGGCGAACATGAGCCACTGCCATGGCTTGAATGCCGGCAGCGTTCCGCGGCGCGAATGGACGAGCCAGGTCTGGAAATAGCCTTTTATCCAGCGCGAGCGCTGCACCACCCACGCGTGCGTGCCGACCACCGCCTCCTCCCAAGTGGTCGAGGCGAGCATATGGGTGCGCCACCGGCGGCGCGCGATGCGCATCCCGAGATCGCAGTCCTCGGTGACGTTGAACGGATCCCAGCCGCCGAGCTCACGCAGCGCCGCGACGCGGAAATGGTTCGAGGTGCCGCCGAGTGGGATCGGTGATCCGATCGCCTGCAATCCGGGAAGCACAAGCCGGAACCACAGCAGGTACTCGAGCGCCGACCACTGCGCGGCGAGGCTCTGGCGCGAATTGTAATGTGCGAGACGGCACTGCAGGCACACCGTCGATGCGGGCAGATCACGATAAGCCGCGACCGCCTTGCGCAGCTGATCCGGTTCTGGCCGGTCTTCGGCGTCGTAGACCACCAGCAGATCGCCGGTGGCGCGCGCGAGGCCCTCGTTGCACGCGCGCGGCTTGGTGCGCGGAGCCCCGGTCGGAGCGAGCGTGACGCGCATCCACGACGGCAGCGCCTGCGCAGCGAGCGCATCCAGTGTCGCCTGGTCGTCCGGTTCGAGCAGGATCTGGATGTCGAGACGATCGTGCGGGTAATCCAGCGCCGTGAGCGCGGCGATCAGCGCCGGTACCACCTCGGGCTCGCGGTAGAGCGGTACCAGGACGCTGTACCGAGGGAGCTCGCCCGGGTCGAGCGCCGCGAGCGCTTCGGCACCGATGGTGATGGTCGGATCGTGCACCAGCGTCGCGGTGATCGCGGCCAAGCGCGTCGCGATGCTGGCAGCGAAGAGCGCGGTCAGCGCATAGCTGGCGACGATCCAGGCTGCCGATGGCGCGCAGATGGAGGCGGTCGCCGCGATCAGCAGCGCCCCGACATACAGCAGCAGCTCCGCGCGCGACCAGCGCCGTTGGGCGCAGGAGGCGCCGAAGCGGCTCGCGTACTCGGTCGATCGGACATCCATGGCGACGGCGGTTCCAGATCAGTGGGCCTGGCGGTGCAGGCGCACCGCCACCGCTCACACTATCGCCTCTCGCCCGCGGAGCAGCCGCAGTCCGTCGCAGCATCAGCTCGCGAGCATGACAGCTCGCCCCGAATGCCGCGTTCAGGGTCAGTTGTGGGGAACCACCGCGTCGAGACTGCGTTTGCCGAGGCTGCGCAGCGACGCCGGCACGAAATCGAGGTCGGTGGCCTCGTCGACCGCCAATCCGATCTGGAATTCCATGGTCGCCTTCGGCACCGGATTCTGGTAGCCGGTCAGGCACTCCTTCAGCGCCTCGGCCGCTGACAGCTTGGCGGTGCGCACCAGACGATAGGCCTTGACCGCGAGCGCCTCGGCGGCTCCCGGCGTGACCATGATCGGCATCAGCGGCTGGAGCGCGGCGAAGTCCGCATCCGCGAGTTCGAGTCCGCGCCGTTTGGCGAGCGCGCGGATCAGCCGGAAGCTCTCCTCCGGAGTGGTGGTCGGGAAGATCGGGATCTTGACGTCGACGCGGCCGGGGCGCTTGAGATCGACCTCGATCAGATCCGGGCGGCTCGAAGCGAGGATCCAGATGATCGCGCCACGGTTCTTCGGGTTCGACATCTCCTCGGCCATCATGCCGTAGATGCGCCCGCCGATGCCGCTGTCGTTCGCGCCCGACTCGCGCTTGCCGAGCGCCTGATCGGCTTCGTCGATGAACACGAACGCGCGGCCGAGGGCGTGGATCAGGCGGAAGATCTTTTCGAGGTTGCCCTCGGTCGATCCCACCCATTTATCACGGAAATTCTTGATCTTCACCACCGGCACCCCGGCTTCGCCCGCCAGGCACTCGACCATGAAGGTCTTGCCGGTGCCGACCGGGCCGCAGATCAGGTAGCCCATCGGCAGCGCCTGCACGTCGCCCGCGCGCCACAGCGCGACGTCCTGACGCAGCCAGGCCTTGAGCTTCTCCTGCCCGTGCAGGTCGTCCAAGGTGCGCTTCGAGTCGATGAACTCGATCAGCCCGTTGCAGTCCTTCTCGACCAGCGACTTCTTCACCGCGACCAGGTCGTCGTTGGTGAGCGCCTCGCCGAGGTGCTCGCGCGTCTTCAGGAGCGCCTCGCACGAGCTGAGGGTCGCGCCTGCGAGCAGCCCCGCGGGCTGCGCGAGATCCTTGGCGAACGCTCCGAGCGCGAGCGGATACGCGGGCGCCATCAGGGTCAGCGCCTTGGTCAGGTCCTCGGCCGAGGGGAGCGGCACCTTCACCTGGGCCGCGCGCGGATTGTTGACGATCAGCGGGTGCAGGTCGGTGAGGTTGTCGGTGATGAGGAAGCTCACCAGGCTGTGGCCGGTGTCCGCCGCCCAGTCGCGGATCTGACTGGCGAGCGCGCTGGTCTCGTAACTGCTCGAGCCCATCGACGCTGGAACCACCAGGTCAGCGCCGCGGATGATGCATCCGACCTGCAGCCGCGCGCTGCCGAGCGTCGCCAGGTTCGCGCAGTAGCGGAAGTACTGGGTCAGCGCCTCGACCGCCTCGCGCGGCGCCTTGGGCAGCACCGGGATGTCCGAGCCCTTGATGCGCGGCCACTGGCCGAAGACCTCGATGCCCTTCTCGACGCGCAGGCCGTTGCCGAGGTCATAGGCGAGCACCACGTCGAAGCGCGGCATCAGCACCTTGATCAGGAAATCGCCGAGCGTCCCGAGCTCGGACTTGCCGGCGAGCGGCAGCAGCAGGCGATCGTTGGCGTTGCCATAGCACAGGAACTGGCTGGTGGCGCCGCTCTCGTACTGGCTGATCAGATCCTCGGCCCAGCGGGGCAGGCCCATAGCCTGGAGACGCTGCCGACTGCTGCTGGTCATATCCTAGATCCGGCATTTGGGGCCATCTGCTGCGTTGCCTCCTCGTAATTTCCTTTTAGGAAACCGCCTCGTACCCCTCCGGGTAGGCTTCGCGCTCGGACGCCTTGCGACGCGAAGCTAGTCCTAGAGGGCATCTGGCCCCAACTGCCGGATCTAGAGGCGTTTTTCAAAAGTGCTCGACAACTCTTCGCGTTCAATTCGTCGTGGCTTCGCCGGTCGGCCCCATGGTCTTCACCGGCGGGGTGGTCGGCGCGTTCGCCGTGGGCGAGGCCTCGAACGGCAGGCCTTCCTTCGCCGCGAAGTCCGCCAGCGCCTGGTCGGCGAGCGCGGTCTGCTCGGCTTCCTTGAGCGCGACCTCGCCCAGGTTCAGCGAATCCTTGGCGACGCGCGCGCGACCGGCGGCCTTGGTGCGCTCCTCCTCGACCATCTCATGCAGTCGGTTGAGGGTGTCGCCCGCGCCGCCGATCTCCGAGATCATGCCCGAGGCCATCTCGTTCATCTCGGCCATCGCGCGCTTCATCTTCAGATCCTCGATCGCGCCCTTGAGCGATTCGATCTTGGCCTTGGCCGCGGTGACCGCGACGTCGCGCGCCTTGCTCAGGCTCTTGTAGGTCTCCTCGGCCGCGGTGAGCTGCGAGCGGTTCTCCTCGAGCTCGCGGCTGACCGTCTGCAGACGCAGCGCGTATTGTCCGGCGGCCGCCTTGTTCCCGACCTTGAGGTTGGCCGCGGTCTTCGAGCGCAGGTCGCGCTCGTCGTTCTCGAGCTTCTTGACCTGGCTCATCAGGCGCTCGCACATGCCGGCGTGCGACGCCAGGCCGGTGTTGTACTGCGCGATCTGCTTGCGCAGGTTCTCCTTCTCGACCTCGAGCAGCGCTTCGGGGTTGCGCTTCTCGATGCCCGAGACGAAGAGGCTGAGGAAGCCTTTGAAGATGTTCGATATGCGTCTGAACATGGGACCTCCTGAGACGTGTGCGGTTATTTCTGCTCGGGCGGATAGACGCTGATCTCGACCCGCCGGTTGAGGGCATGGTTGTGCGGATCCGACGGCTCGGCCGCCTCGTCCCAACCCTTGCCCTCGACGACGAACTTGTCGGGCTCGAATTTGTACTTCTCGATCAGCGCTCGCTTGATCGCCTGCGCGCGCTCGGTGCTGAGATCCTTGACCGCCTTTTCGGGAATCTTGCCGCGCATGCTGTCATCCGCGTGGCCCTGGATGAGGATGGTCGCACGGGCGAACTGGCCCGCCAGCCTGCCGACCTGTTCGAGCGTCGAGCCGACGTTCGGGTCGTAGAGCTTCCCCTGCTGGACGTTGCCGTACTCGTCGTGCGCCGGCTCGAAGGGGTTCGCAGAATTCGGGAAGAAGTTGATGCGGATGGTCTGGGTGAGGATCGGCGCCTCGGCCTGGATGGTCTTCACCGATCCGGGCGTGAAGGTGGCAATGCTCTCGTCCTTCTGGTGGGTGAAGCCACCCTTGGCGATGACCTTCTGGACGAAGGTGAAATCCATCACCTGATCGAAGGCGGCGGGGGCGTTGATGCGTCCGAGCTCGCGGTAGACGTAGGCGGCGTTCTTCCAGGTGCGCTCGAAGTTGGTCGGGTTGGACGAATTGAGGAAGAACTGGGCGTTCTCGGCGGCGTTGGTCGGGTGCGAATCATTGCGCATGTTCATCACGTCTTCCGGCTTCATGCCGAAGGCGTCGGCCATCCACGCGCAGGCTTCCGTCGGATCCTTCTTCACTTGGTCCATGCCTTCGAGGATGCCGGCGATCAGCCCTTCGACGACATCCGGATGGTCGCGCACGAAGTCGGCGCGGATCGCGTAGACGTCGGCGATCAGCTTGTTGGCGTCGCTGGTGGTCGAGAGGATCTTGGCGTTCGCCACGCGGTCGGCGATGTTGTAGATGTCGGGCGCCCACGACACGCAGGCGTCGATCGAGGGATCGCTGACGAAGGCGGCCGCGGCTTCGAAGGCGGTCGCGGTGTACTTGGGCTTGATGTCGGCGGGCTTCATGCCGGCGGACAGCAGCAGCGAGGTGATGTAGTACTCGCTCGGCGAATTCTGCGCGAGCGCGACGGTGCGGCCCTTCAGGTCCTTGACCGACTTGATTGTCTTGCGCACGACGATGCCGTCGCCGCCGTTGGACCAGTCGATCTGCTGGACGATGCGCGGAGCGGTGCGCGAGTCGCGGATCAGCTCCGGCGCGAACAGCACCAGCATGTCGACGGTCCCCCACATGCTGTGCACGTCGCCGGCGGCGTAGGCGTCGCGCGCGGCGACCGGGTCGTCCATCAGCACCATCTCGACCTTGAAGCCGTACTTCTTCTTGAACACGCTGTCGTCGTTGGCCTTGGTGCCGTGGTTGGCGGCGATCACCGGCAGCCAGCCCGCCCACACGTTGTAGGTGAAGCGGAAGGTCTTGTCGGCTTCATTCCATTTGTACTGGCTGACGCCTTTGACCGGCGGCAGCTTCTCGGCCGGGACGAACTTGTATTCCTTCACTGTGGTCACGCTGCCGGTATCTGGCGCTTCGGTGGCGCCGGCCGCCGCGGCCGGGGCGGCGCCGGTGGTGCCCGCGGTGGCAGCAGCGG
>JACDEN010000747.1 GCA_013816415.1 Planctomycetota bacterium | reverse complement strand
CCGATGTATTTGGCACGATCGCCGACCAGCATCTTGATCGCCACCTGCATCATGCGTGGTTCGCCCGTTTCAGCGCGGCGGCGCTCTTGCGGACCTCGCGCGCCGGCATGAACGCGGTCAGCCCGGTGAGCGAGAAGGTGGTGATGTGCGCGGCGAGCGCCTCGATCTGGTCGTGGCCGAAGCGCAGCTCGGGATCCAGCCGCACCAGGATCGGCCGCGAATTATGGAAGAAGACGCACTGGCCGACGATGCTGGTCGCGCAGCGCTGGACGACGTCGGCGGGGACGGTCGGGCCGAGGATCGCCGACACGATGTCGATCAGACCCTGGAAGTGCGGCCGGATCGAGTGACCGATGAGGTCGTCGAGCACGCCGGTCGGCTCCACCAGCTCGCGCGCCATCAGCTTGCTGTGCCAGGCCGGACGGCCTTCGTCGAGCAGGTGCGCGAGGAAGGCCGAGATGTGGCGGCGCAGCCGCTCGGGAGCCGGCAGCCCGGAGTCGGCCTTGGCGGTGTCGTTGTCCGCGGCCAACGAACAGGCGTACAGGAAGACCTCGCTGTAGAGCCCCTGCTTGTCGCCGAAATGGTAGTTGATCGCGGCGATGTTCGCGCCCGCGCGCGAGCAGATGTCGCGCACGGTCGCGTTCTGGAAGCCATGGTCGGCGAAGATCTGGCCCGCGGCGGACAGCAGCCGATCGCGGGTGGCCTGGCCGATGTCGGAGGGCGGGGAGGTGTTGGTCTTGATCATGGGGACCTGCTTCAAACGCAGCCTTCAAACGACCGTTTGAGGGTCAAGGTGCAATATCCCCGCCAGGGCGGGCTTGTGGATCCAGGGAGCTGTCCGGGCGGCCGGCTGGCGTTGGTCAGGCCGTTCCGGCCACCGTAGGGGCATTCTGCGCGGTGGGTGGGGGCGCGGATTCGTCTGGCCCCGAGGCCGTCGCGGAGCGGTGCTCGCCCGACCACAGCGTCAGCAGCGAGCGCGAGACGCTGGGACAGATGGCGCGGCGATACGCGCCGTCCTCGGCCAGCTGCGCCATCACCCGCGTATGCAGATGCCGGAGGTGATGGTAGGGTACGCCGGGAAAATAGTGGTGCATCGCGTGGTAGCGCAGGCCGATCGGGGCCCAGATCGTGGTCGCCAGTCCGCGCGTGATATCGACGGAATCGAGCAGCTGCTGTTCGCGGTTCATCGTGGTGCCATCGCCACGGTAGCGGTGGGCGGCGAGGGTGCGCAGCGCATTGATGATGGCGATCGCCTCGAACGCCGCCGCCAGCACCATCAGCGTCTGTACGAGCACGCCATGGTCCCACAGCAGCCAGGTCGTCGCGGCCCACCCCACCACCATGACCGCCTCCCAGCGTTTCATCGAGGAGCGTTCCGCGGGCGATACCGTGCGCCGGTAATCGTGGTTGAAGCAGAGGGTGGAGGCGTGCGTCTCGAGGAAGCGATGCACCGGCGGGATCGCGAGCCCGATCACCGAGCCGAGCAGGAAGCGGATCGGCAGCACGAACGGCATCAGCGCATTCTCGACCATGAACGCGACGATGCGTCCGCGCCCGCGCGCGAACGGCAGGTATTCGGGATCGGCGAGGGTGCCGTAGGTCGCGGACTTGTGGTGATCGAGGTGCGACGCGCCATAGATGAAGCTCGGCATCAGCAGCGGCACGCCGATCAGCAGGTTCCAGGCAGTCTCGAATCCGCGCAGGCTCCCCAGCCGCAGATGGCTGATCTCGTGCAGCAGGCACAGGCCGCGATAGAGGCTGATCACCGCGATCACGACGGCGGCCGCCCGCAACGGCATCGGAACGAGAACCACGGCGGCGGCGACCGCAGCCCAGCCGAGCCCTGCGCTCAGCAGCAGATCGGCCCAGAAGATGCTCGGGTCCGGAGCGACCAGTTCGGCGATCAGCTGACGATCCTCGCCGACGGTCGAGGATGATGCGCTCGGAGATGCGGATGCGGATGGAGATGCGGTTGGAGATGCGCTCGGAGATGCGCTCGGAGATGCGAATGGAGAGGGCATGGCGAGCGGCCTCCAGCCTATCCGGGTTTCGCCGCGTGCACCCGCCGGCTCGGCGTCCGCGGAGAGGGTGTCATGGTTGGTGCGCAGGGACGGCAGACGCGAGCGCCTGCGGGCGCGGCCGCGCCACCGCATCGACGATGATCCCGGCGGCGCGCGTCGTCCCGCCGCAGCCGGCGATCGATCGCTGGATC
>JACDEN010000746.1 GCA_013816415.1 Planctomycetota bacterium | reverse complement strand
GGCTCGAAGCGGTCGCGGAAGCAGATGTGGTGTCGCTGCATTGTCCGCTGACCGCGCAGACCACAGGCCTGGTCGGCCGCGAGCTGCTGCGCGCGCTGAAGCCGGGCGCGATCGTCGTCAACACCGGTCGCGGCGCCTTGATCGACGAGGGCGCGGTGGTCGCCGCGCTCGTCTCGGGCACGCTGGGCGGACTGTGCCTCGATGTCCTCGCGAGCGAACCTCCGGCGGCGGACCATGTCCTGCTCGACCCGCGCGCGCCGTGGGCCGCGCGGGTGGTGGTCACGCCGCACATCGCCTGGGGGACGGTCGAAGCACGCGCGCGCCTGGTCGCGCTGGTCGCGGCCAATCTCGCGGCCTTCGCGGCCGGCCGGCCGCTCAATCGCGTGGCGTGAGGCCGTTCCCGGTCTCGGCCGACAGCCAGGCCAGGTAGTCGGGATTGCCGTCGCTGATGGGGATCGCGACCACGCACGGAACCGCATAGCTATGCAGCTGCCGGACCCGCGCCGACAGGTCGGGGACCAGCGCGACGCGGGTCTTCGCGATCAGCACGGTCTCGCGCGCGGCTTCGATCGACCCCTTCCACCAGTACCAGGAGCGCATGCCGGGGATGAGGTTGACGCACGCAGCCAGGCGCTCGGCGACCAGCGCGCGGCCGATGGCCTCGGCCTGGGCGTCGCTCTCGCAGGTGATGTAGACCATGCTCAGGGTTGTCATGCCGGCGCCTGTGGTTCAGGGGAGGTGAACTGGTTCCGGGTCCAGGTCCAGCCCCGTCCGCGTCCGGAAGCCGCGAATCGATGGCGGCTCGGTTGCGCGTGGGTCGTTTCATGCTTGGCATGGATGCGCGTCCGATCTAGCATCGCCGGCGGGCACCGTCGGACGGTGCGCGGGAACCATGCGCAACAAGATCCTCGCTTTCGTCATGGCCGGTGGAAAGGGGACTCGCCTCGAGCCGCTGACGTCCGACCGCTCGAAGCCGGCCGTGCCCTTCGGCGGCAAGTACCGCATCATCGATTTCGTGCTCTCGAACCTGGTCAACTCCGGCATCTACAGCATCTACGTGCTGACCCAGTTCAAGAGCCAGAGCCTCAGCCAGCATCTCGACTCGACGTGGAATTTCGGCTCGATGCTGACCAATCATTTCATCATCCCGGTGCCCGCGCAGCAGCGCACCGGCGAGCACTGGTACCAGGGCACGGCCGACGCCATCTACCAGAACTTCAACCTGATCAGCGATCAGCAGCCCGAGTTGGTCGCGGTGTTCGGCGGCGACCACATCTTCAAGATGAACGTCGAGGACCTGATCGCGTTCCACCAGGAGCAGTCCGACGTGACGATCGCCGCCATCCCGGTGCCGATCGCCGAGGCCAACCAGTTCGGCGTGATCCAGGTCGATGCGAACTGGCGCATCACCGGTTTCCAGGAGAAGCCGAAGAATCCCACGCCGATCCCCGACCGCCCCGACGTGGCGCTGGTGTCGATGGGGAACTACCTGTTCAACCGCTCGGTGCTCACCGAGGCCCTGGCCGCTGACGCCATCGACCCGAAATCGTCGCACGATTTCGGCAAGAACGTGCTGCCGGCGCTGCTCGCGCAGGGCAAGCGGCTCTTCGCCTACGACTACAACCGCAACCGCATCCCGGGAAGCACCAACCAGTTCAACGACGCATACTGGCGCGACGTCGGGACCCTGGAATCGTATTACGAGGCGTCGATGGACCTGCGCGCGATCTCGCCGCAGCTCGACCTCTACAACCAGGAGTGGCCGATCCGCAGCGAGCCCAACAACTTCCCGCCCGCGAAGTTCGTGCACAACGCCGAGGGCCGCGTCGGCCAGGCCATCCAGTCGATCGTCTGCGAAGGGACCATCATCTCGGGATCGACGGTGATCGATTCGGTCATCGGCCGGCGCTGCCGCATCAACAGCTATTCCGAAGTCCACAGCTGCGTGCTCATGGACGACGTCGAGATCGGCCGCGGCGCCCGCGTCCGCCGCTGCATCATCGACAAGCATGTGCGCATCCCCAACAACGATGTCGTCGGCTACAACCGCGACGAGGATGCCAAGCGCTTCCACGTCACCGAATCGGGCATCGTGGTCATCGCCAAGCATCAGCGGATCGAACTGCCCAAACGCTGATGCTGCGAGCTCCGACGGCCGTCAATGATCTGCCCGAAGGCCGCCTGCCGACGGACTGGATGCGCCCCGACGGCGTGG
>JACDEN010000163.1 GCA_013816415.1 Planctomycetota bacterium | reverse complement strand
GAGCAGTACCTCGAATCGGTGAAGGCCTCGATCCGCGCCGTCGCCGGTCCGACCTTCAATCCCGCCAGCCCGAAGCAGATCGCCGAGCTGCTCTTCGACAAGCTCAAGCTGCCGGTGATCACCCGCACGAAGAGCGGGCCGTCGACCGACGCCGCGGTGCTCGAGACCCTACGACACCAGCACGAGCTCCCCGACCTGCTGCTCCAGCACCGGATGCTCTCCAAGCTGATCGGCACCTACCTCGAGAAGCTGCCCGGCTACATCAATCCGGCGACCGGGCGCATCCACACCAACTTCAAGCAGACCGGCACCGAGACCGGGCGGCTCAGCTCGGATAGCCCCAATCTGCAGAACATCCCCAAGAAGACCGATCTCGGCCGCGAGATCCGCGCCGGCTTCATCGCCGGGCCGGGCAAGCTCTTCCTCGCCGCCGACTACAGCCAGATCGAGCTGCGCGTGCTCGCGCACCTCTGCGACGATCCGACGCTGGCGCACGCCTTCCACGGCGGCGCCGACATCCATCGCTTCGTCGCCGCCCAGGTCAACCACTGCGACGAGGCCTCGGTGACCCCGGTCCAGCGCAACGCCGCCAAGGCGATCAACTTCGGCATCATCTACGGCCAGACCGCCTTCGGCCTGTCGCAGCAGCTGGGCATCGGCCGGGCCGAGGCCCAGACCTTCATCGACGGCTACTTCGCGCGCTTCTCGAGCGTGAAGGCCTACATCGCCGGGGTGATCGCCGAAGCCACCGCGCGCGGCTACGCCCAGACCATGGCCGGCCGCCGCCGCTACATCCCGCAGCTCGCCAGCGGCAACCGCAATGAACGCCTGCAGGGCGAGCGCATCGCGCTCAACAGCACCATCCAGGGCAGCGCCGCCGACCTGATCAAGCGCGCGATGCTGCGCTGCGATTCGATGCTTCCCGATGGCGCGCGTCTGGTCCTGCAGATCCACGACGAACTGCTGGTCGAAGCCCAGGAGGACGTCGCGCCGAAGGCCGTGCTCGCGCTGCGCGATGCGATGATCGGCGCCTGGAAGCTCGATGTCGCTCTCGTCGCCAACGCCCGCATCGGCAGGACCTGGCTCGAGGTCTCGTGACACCCGCTCTCCACGTCCATAATCGCCTGAAAGCCCGTTGCCCAGCGCATCCCATGTGCATGGTGGGGTGGTCGCGCGCGGACATTGGTCGTTCCGCGGCGATTCCCCCCTGTCCTTCGCCCCGCTTTCCCGTTCGTCACACCCGTTTTCCGTCACTCGCACCCTGAAGACCCATGAATCCCAAACCGCAACCGTTTCCGTCGTCCCACCCGAACGCCCGCACCGAGGATCCGGTCGCCGCAACGCGCGGGGGACGGAACCGCCGCCGCGGTCGTCCGCCGAAGAGCGCGCCGGGTTCGCCGGTCGCAGCCGAAGACGAGGATGCCGCGGAAGGCGACGACGCTGATGGCGACGACGATTCGTCCGATCGCGCCCCGGCCGCCGTCCAATCGTCCGACAACACCCTGGTGGTCCCGCCCGACAAGACCGTCGTCATCGGCATCACCGGCGAACCCGGCGCCGGCAAGAGCGCGCTCGCGCGCCAGCTCGCCGGCCTCGGCGGACAGCTGATCAACGTCGACGAGGTCGGCCACGAGCTGATCGAGACGACCCCGGTGAAGCGCAAGCTGGTCGAGGAATTCGGCGACGACATCCTCAGCGGCGAAGGCGAGATCGATCGCCGCAAGCTCGCGGGCAAGGCCTTCGCGAACGCCGATTCGACGGCGAAACTCAATGCCATCGTCCATCCCAAGCTGTCGGCCAAGGTCAAGGCGATGGCGAAGAAGGCGGGCAACTTCGTAGTCATCGACGCCGGCCTGCTCCACGAGCTCGGCCTGGGCGAACTCTGCACCGCCAGCATCTACGTGCGCGCATCGCGCGAGTCGCGCGTCGCGCGCGTCGCCGAACGCGGATGGGACGAAGCCGAACTGATGCGGCGCGAAGCCGCGCTCGGCAACGCCGACGCTCGCCGCAAGGCCTGCTCGCTCGCTGTCGACAACAGCGGCGATCCGACGCTGCTGGCGGCCTACGCCAAGACCATCCTCGCGCGCCAGCTGGGCATCGACCTGTCTTCGCTGCGCAAGAAGGAGCAACCCGCCGAGAGCGACGCCGACGACAACGACGGCGGCTCCGCGCCCGACGAGGCGCCGGCGGCGCGCTCCACCCCACCCCGCGATGGTCAGGGCTTCGACCCGCGTCAGGGCAATGGCCAGCCGCATCGTGATCACCGTAATTTCCAGAATGATCAGCGCGGCGGCGATCGCGACCGCGGCGGTCACGATCAGCGCGGCGACCGTGGCCACGATCAGCGCGGCGACCGCGGCGGCCAGGACCAACGCCGCGACGGCGACCGCTTCCAGAATCAGGGTCAGGGCCAGGGCCAGTCGTCTGGCCAGAACCAGAACCAGGGACCCGGACAGGGACCAGGACAGGGGCCCAATTTCAACGATTCCAACCGGCCGCCGGTGAAGGTCGATCTCGACGACTACCTCAACCGCATCCTGCCCGACCTCCAGGGCGAGGCCGACAAGCTCGAGGTGCGCGACGTCAAATGGCTCAAGAAGCACGACCTGATCTGTGAAATCCTGCGCCGCGTGGCCGCAGGCCGCGCTGACGAGATCGAGGTCGAGGGCTACGTCGAGCTGTTCAAGGACCAGAACGGATACATCCGATCACCGATCAACAACTACCTGCCGGTCAACACCGACGCCTTCATCGCGCTGCAGCAGCTGCGGCGCTACGGCCTGAAAGCGGGCATGCATGTCACCGGCATGGCCCGCGCGCCGCGCGGTAACGAGCGCTGCCCCCAGCTGCTGTCGATCCAGACGGTGATGGGCGAGCCGGTGGACAAGCGCACGCCGGTGCAGGATTTCGAATCGCTGATCCCGCTGCACGCGCACGACCGCCTGTTCATGGAGCTGCCAGGCGATCCCACCGATCTCAGCCTGCGCATCATCGATCTCGTCTCGCCGATCGGCAAAGGCCAGCGCGGATTGATCGTCGCCCAGCCGAAATGCGGCAAGACGGTCTACATGCAGAAGATCGCCAAGGCGATCTCGATCAACAATCCCGAAGTGGTGCTGATGGTGCTGTTGGTCGACGAACGTCCGGAAGAAGTCACCGACATGCAGCGCAGCGTGAAGGGCGAGGTCATCGCCTCGACCTTCGATCAGCATGCATCGCGCCATGTGCAGTGCGCCGAGATCACCATCAACAAGGCCAAGCGCCTGGTCGAGCGTGGCCGCGACGTGGTGATCCTGTTGGACTCGATCACCCGGCTGGCACGCGCGTACAACACCGAGGCGCCCAACAGCGGACGCATCCTTTCGGGCGGCATCGACTCCAACGCGCTGATCAAGCCCAAACAGTTCTTCGGCGCGGCGCGCAACATCGAGAACGGCGGATCGCTGACCATCCTCGCGACCGCGATCGTCGACACCGGATCGCTGATGGACACGGTGATCTTCGAGGAGTTCAAGGGCACCGGCAACATGGAGCTGGTCCTCGACCGCAGGCTCGCCAATCGGCGCGTCTTCCCCGCGGTCGACTGCGCGCAGTCGGGCACGCGCAAGGACGAGCTGCTGATCAAGAACGAGGACGAGCTCAAGCGCGTGTGGTCGCTGCGCAAGTTCCTCGCCGATCGCAATGGTCAGGATGCCATCGAATTCCTGCGTTCGAAGCTCAAGAACTACAAGACGAACGTCGAGTTCCTGCTGTCGATCGACCCGGACAAGCTCAGCGGCTGGTGATCCGATGGCGCCGCCGATCGCTCGGGCCTGGCACGTCATTGCGATTGCGATCGCCGCGACGCTGGCGCTGTGCCCGAGCCTCGCCGCCGGCGCGGATGGCGGCGTGCAGCGATCGGTCGCGGTCTACGACCGCGTCGAAATCGCCCTCGAACCTCCGCCGGCGCTCGCCTTCGCGACCACCCTACCAGAAACCCAGATCAACGACGCCTATGATGCCGACCGCGATGGTCGGTCGATGCGCTGCGATGTGACCTTCGCCGCGGCACGGCACGGCGCCGATGCGGTGCAGGCGCCGATGGTCGTCCCTGCCTTCGCGATGCGCGATGCTCCGGGCGGCGCCTGGCATTGGCTGGTGCGCTGGTCGGCGCCCGCGGAAGGAGACTGGACCGCGAGCGTTGCCTGGGAGGGCTGCGCCGTTCGCGACGGCGATCCGATCCGCCACCGGGCGGCCCTGCCGATCATCATCCATGCCCAGGCCGATGCAGGCATCGACGGACCGTTGACCGTTGCGGGTGCAGGCGACGCACCCGGATTCCTGCGCCAGGCGCGCTGCCCGCAGCCATCGCGGGCGGTGCGGCTCTTCGGCACCTGCCGCGCGTGGGTCGCTGGGACCAAGGCCGAATCGGGAGTCTGGAGCGAATGGATCGACCGCCGCACCGAGCTGTTCCCGGCCATGCGCGAGGGCGGATTCAATCTGCTGAACCAGTGGATGGCGCCGTGGGAATTCCTGCTCGTGCACCACGACCGCGCCGAATACTGGCCGGGCGAGGACGGCTGGAAGCGCAGTGAACGTCCGCTCGGCGCCGAATGGTCGTCGTTCCAATGCTTCGATCAGGGACGCGCCCTCGGCTTCGACCATCTGCTGTCCGATTGCGAAGGCGGCTCTGCGGATGGCGCGTCTGCACATGGGTCAGCTGCAAAAAGCTCCGCTGCGCAGTCCACCATCTACCTGCTGCTGTCGCCGCTTCCGCACCAGTGCCTGCAGATGAAGGCCCATCCCTGGGGTGGCCAGGAGAGCGGCTGGAGTCCGCTCGACGACCGCGGCGCGCAGGGGCGCGAGAAGCTCAATGGCTTCAGCGGCTTCATGAGCCAGATGAGCGCGTGGGATTTCTTCGCCGCCGATCCGCGCCTGCCGGCCGACGACTGGCGATCGAAGCTGTTCGACCACCAGGCCAACTTCTACCGCTACCTGATCGCGCGCTGGGGCCACTCGCGAGCCATCGGAGCCTGGGTGCTGATCGATGAGCTCGACGGCGTCGGCGACGAGGCCGGGGACCGCAGCCGTAGACGCGGCTGGTGGGCCCATCCCGAATGCGAGCGCTGGCTCGCCGACATGACCCGCCTGTTCCGAGGCAGGCTGGTGCGCGCCGATGGCATGGCCTATCCCGGCGATCCGTTCGCGCACCCACTGCATGCCGCGACCACCAGCTTTGGTGACGAGGCGCTGCGCGGCGGCAACATCGATTGGGAGGGCGGACCCGAGGACGCGCGTCCCGATCTGTTCGGCTTCCACTGGTACCCGCATTGGCGGACCAGCGTCAACAACACCGACATGTGGCTGGCGACGATCGACGGCATCGCCAGCTACGCCTATTCCCCGATCGGCGCGGCACCGCGCCTGATCACCGAATTCGGCTCGAGCGATCGCAGCGCGCCGGATCAGGCGCCGAGCGCGATCTACCCCACGCTCTACCATCACGCGATCTGGAGCGCGGTGTTCGCCGGCCATGCCGGCACGCCGATGGATTGGAACGACGGCAAGGAATTCGGCGAACTGCGCTGGCGCGACCGGCCGGGACCATTCGACCATGACCATTATCCGATCGATCTGATCTCCCAGATGAAGGCGCTGCGTGCGTTCCTCGCGGACTGCCCGCCCGATCGCTTCCGCTCGTGCAGTCTGCGCGACACGCTGGTGCGCTGCCGCAACGAGGCGAACGTGCGCGGCTTCGCGCTCGCTGCGGTCGAGGGTGCAGCGATCGAGATTCGCGGGTGGATGTTCTGCGCGACCGGGGTCGGCGGCATGCTGCTCGATGGCCTGCCCGCCGGCGATTACCAGCTCATCTGGCACGATCCCTGGACTGGCGATGCGGTCCCAGGCCAGGAATCGACGATCACCATAAACCAGGAGGAATCGCTGCGGCTCGATGCGCAGGCGCCGCTGCGCCGCCTGACATCGAGTGCGAAGAGCTATCCGACCGAAACGCGCGATGCGCTCGGCCAGGATGTCGCCTTCATCCTCAGGCGCAGGAAATGATGACGCCTAGCCGGGCGCGGCCAGGACCGCGACGCTGCCGCCCGGACGGATCTCGTACCGCCCGGGTTTCGCGATCACCGGCTCGCCGTCCACCTGCATCGCCAACGGCCGCCTGATCCGGATGTGCAGGTGGCGGTGCGCGTCGAGCCTGCGCGCGCTGCGCACGCCGCCGACGGCGAGGCCCATCGCGAGTCCGGACGGAAGCGCGAACGCATCGAGGCGGCCGTCATCGGACACGATGCCGGCGCCGAGCCTGGTGCCCCCGGCATAGCTGTTGATGTTCGCGATCACCAGCGCGCCGATCCAGTGGGGCAGCGCGATCGGACGCGACGAACCGATCTCGACCGCATCGGCGATGCTGCCTCCCGACTCGGCCAGCGACACCACCCCATAGAGCGCGCGATTGAGCATCGTCGCCTGGAAC